>JBBSFL010000179.1:0-6508 GCA_038238735.1 Fimbriimonadales bacterium
ATTGATCTGCTTGATCTCAGACAGGGCTGATGCCTTCTTCGCAGCCTCCTTGGCTTGAGCAAAGACGGGGAATAGAATAGCGGCGAGAATGGCGATGATCGCAATGACCACCAGCAACTCGATGAGTGTAAAAGCTCGTTTAGACATATAAGTTCCTGACCGGGGTGTTATGCCACGGTCTGTCTAGTATTGCGACACTAATTCGGCCCTTCGCGTACCTTGTAAACGACGCAGCACAAAGTGTCTAATAAATCCCGCGACTCATCAAACCGACTCGCATTCGACTCCGAATTTTTAGAAAAAAGGGAGCATCCCTGTCGGGACGCTCCTTTAGGGAGAGGTACAGCAATAGCCCCCGCTATCGAGGTTTGGCGCCGATGGTGGCGTGATCGCCATTCATGCTGGTCCCCTCTGACGAGGCTTCCTTCTTCTGGCGCTCCATCTCCTTAGCGGATGCCTTAGGCGCTTCTTCGGCTTTTTCGCCGCAGCTCGCCAGGAATCCAACGGAGAAGAGCCCCGTCGTGATCAACAAACTCGCTCTCCAAAGCTTGCTCATGTTTAGTTGTACACCTGGTCCGGGCGGAAGAAGCACGGATAGTGAACGCCGTTAACCGTCGCGTTGGGGGAGTTGCAGGTCCAGTTGGCCGTCGGAACGCCACCAGTCGAGTATCCCGCCCAAGGATCCTTGAGGAAGGGGTTCGGGTAAGTGCCGACCGGATTCGCCACGTCGGAGACCCGGAAGGATCGAGCCGAGGTGTCGGTGAAGGACATCACGTTCTGCTGCGCGTAGTGATAGTGGCTGAACGAGCCCGCGCCCGCGCCCCAGATCCACTGGCGGGCACCTGAGTTACCCGAAGGTGTGACGCTCGCGTCGTTACCTGGATTGGCCCCGGGCGCGAATCGGCACTGGCTCTGCGTTCCGCAGCGGAGAACCGGGTTAGCAATGCTGAAACCGCTTACGTTCTCGCTACCCCAACCCGGCCAGATCAGCGGGCACTTAGAAACTTCGTTAACCGAAGTGGCACTGTAGAACTGGAGAAGGCCGTTGAAGGCAAGAGAGGTGACCTGCGGGTTGACCATGGTTGCCTGCGGGCCTAGAGTGCTCTGGGGCGCCGTGTGGGCCAAGATGCCATAGTTCTTGCGATAGGCGTCAGTCGCGTTGGCCCAGGCCAAGGCTTCCTCAGCCGGAACGTAGCCGCCAGCCGGCCAAGCGGTTGCGGGGCAAGCGCTTGGGAAGCTCTCCCAAAAGCCGCCCGTCGAGAGGTTGGGGCTCGCGCCGCCGGAGAACGTGTCGTCGGCGTCGGTCGTGTAGATGATGATGCTCGTTGCCGTCTGTTTGACGTTGGAGATCATCGCCGCTTTCTTGGCCGCAGTCTTAGCCTGCGCGAAAACGGGGAATAGGATGGCTGCAAGGATCGCGATAATTGCGATAACCACGAGCAGCTCGATAAGGGTAAATGCCTTACGGGTCATTATAAGTGCCTCCGAATAATTCGCCCTCCCGAAGAAGAGCGATTAGTCATAGTGCCACAAAATGTGAGCCAAACCAAGCACATTGTTGATTTTCCAGTGAACTTTTTCAAACGCGCGCTGTCTGCCATTGCCAGAAAATTCATTTGAAGTTCCAAGATGTCTGGAGGGTCTAACAAAAAGCAAGCTCGCGGCGATAGTTAGCTTGGCCGCAACGAAACCATAGAGTCAGCGGCCGCTGACTTCTTCCGAACCCGTCTTGCCTTCGAAGCTCTCGCCAGCGTGTGGCATCATCACGTCCTCCACGGCCGGACCGCGGTCGCCCTTGTCGAACAGGACGTCTTCTCCGCCGAGCGGATACTCCTTCCGGAGTGGAAAGCCCTTCCAGTCGTCAGGCAGCATAAATCGCTCGCCTTCGGAAAGCTCATTGCCCTCGAAGATGACCCCGAACAGGTCGCCGATCTCCTTCTCGGGATACTCGGCCCCGCCGAAGACGTGCATCAGCGTGGGAATCCTTTGGCCGTCGTCGACCGCAACCTTGATAAAAATGCGCGAATAGGTCTTGGAAGACATCAAGTTGTAGACGACCTCGAAGCGCTCGGGCATGTCCCTGGGATGCTCCCAGCGGCTGTAGTCGACCCCAAGGCATTCGCTGAAGTAGTCGTATCGAAGCTCCACGTTCTCTTTCAGCTCAGAAACGACGTCGAGAAGGCTATCGACGGTGACGCAGACGAACAAGTCGCCGCGGTCCACCTTGATCGCTCGGATCGCCTTCGGAAATCGCTCCTGCAGTATCCGGACTTCTGCCCTGTCCGTCGCCGTGGCCACTATTCGCCTCCACCGGCAAGCACGGCGCGGGATTTCGGCACTCGGAGTTCGTCGAGGTCGGCATTCGCATCGCCCAACTTCTCGGGCGCCAACGAGGTGGTCTCGTCCCAGTTGATCGCACCCACCCGAATCACGTAGAGATAGCCGACTACGAACGTCGCCATATAGCTAAGGAACGCGATAAAGCTGGTCGTCATGAACTGGTTGTCGGAGTTGCGGAACACGGTCATCCAGCTCCAGAGAAACACGACTTCGATGTCGAACAGGATGAAGACGATCGCGACCAAATAGAACTTGATTGGAAAGCGCTCGTGGATATCGCCGACCGGCTCGACGCCGCATTCGTAGGGCGACTGCTTGTAGGGCGTCACCTTCTTTGGGCCGAGAACCCAGCTTAAAGTGACCATCGCGCCGCAGATCACGGCCGAAACTGCGACCAGCACCAGGAGCCCCATGTAGTCCTGCATCTTTCCGAATGTTACCTAGCCTTTGGCTTGGGCTAGCTTCGCCTCGGTCCAAAGATCGTTCCACTCCTCAGCGGTGAGATCCCGGAGAGGTCTTTGGGCGGCAGCTTCCATTGCCATAAAGCGAGCCGCGAATCGATTCAGCATCTGCCGCAGCGCCTCTTCAGGCTCGACGCCCGCCCATCTGGCGATATTGACCATCGTGAAGAGCAGATCGCCCACTTCAGACGCGATCGCCGCTTCGTCCTTCGCCTCCAGGGCTTCGCGCAATTCTTCTTCCTCTTCACGCAACTTGTCGAACACGGCTTCGATTTCCGGCCACTCGAATCCGCTTCGCGCGGCGCGCTTGCTGATCTCAAATGCTCGGAGCAGGGAAGCCATGCCTCTCGGAACTCCAGCGAGGATGGATGCCGGGGCCGCCTCGCCCTTCTCTTTTTGCTTGATCCGATCCCAATTCTCGAGCACCTCGTCGGCGTCCGCCACCAGCGTGTCGCCAAATACATGGGGATGCCGCCGGATCAGCTTGTCGACGATGCACTGGGCCACGTCGTCGATGGAAAACCGGCCGTCGCGTTTCGCCATCTGTGCGTGCATCACGGGCTGCAAAATCAGATCTCCAAGCTCTTCGCGAAGTGCTTCCGCCTCTCCTGAGTCGATCGCTTCCAGCACCTCGTACGCCTCTTCCAGCAAGTGGCGTTTTAGAGATTCGTGCGTCTGCTCCTGGTCCCAGGGACAACCTCCGGGCCCGAGTAATCGGTCGACAACGTTAACCAGGTCGTAGAGCGGCCCGCGCTGGGACGGGATGAGGATGATGCCCTCGGCAATGCCTTCCTCCGGTAACGGATGAATTCGAATCCCTCGCCCCTGCAATTGACCGAAAGAGGGGTGCGAGGGATCGGAGTGGTAAATCGGCTGTGGCAAGTCGGGCGCAGCTTGCCAGCCATCATCGATATGAACAAGTCGAACCATCCGGCTTAGCCGCCGGCACCGAGATATTGATCCACGAATTTCTTGTAAGCGTCGGCGAAATCCTTCTCGGTGATGTCGATTTTAGCTGCGCGACGAAGGGTCTTCATCTCGTTCATGAGGTTGTTCTTGACACCGCCCTTTACGAGCATCAGCTCCCGACGAATTGAACGCCGGAGAGCAGGCGTAAGAGGCATCTTTTCTTCTGGCTTGGCGTCCTCATACAGATAGCGAACGAAAGCCACGCCCTGCTTAATCCAAGGTGTCATTTGACCGATCTTGGTCGCATCGAGAACTTTCTTGGTGTCGTCGGGAAACATATAGACAGGGAGCAAACCAAGATCGCCGCCTATGGCCTTGGTGGCGTCCTGGCTATATTGCTTTGCGACATCCGGGAAGGGCTTGCCCGCCGCGAGAGCCGCGTCGATTGGCGCTTTCTCTTCCTCCTTTGCCACTGCGATGACCCGGAGTTTCAATCGCTTCGGAATCGTGAAGCGCGCCTGACTCTGCTTGTAGTTGTCCTCGACTTCTTGGTCAGTGATCGTGATCCCGTAGGTCACGATCTTGAACTGAGCTAGATCGAGGCGGATTTGGCCGTTGACATCGTCTTTGGAAATGCCGCCCTCCAGCATGTCCTGGAGATATCGCGGATTCGTCTCGGTGCGACTGCGCAATTCGGCCTCGACCTCAGGCTCGGTGGGAAAGACACCCTTCTGCTTCGCGAGTTGCAGCACGAGTTTCTCGGTGATCAGCGTGTCGAGCGTCATGAAGCCCGGCGGCATCTCAGCAAACCGGTTGCCCACGAAGCGGCCTACGCCGGACAGATACTCCATCCGATGGTAGTACTCCGACCCCTTGATCGCTTCGCCGTTCACGCTCGCAATAACCCGATTCGGGTCCACTTGCGCCATTCCGATTGCGCTCCATACGGCCAGAGCCGCTCCCAACCATGCCTTCCTCAAATAAAGCCTCCGCCTTCGGTTATACCGTTGTCTACTTCTGACGTACGGTGGCCCAGTTTGAGAGCCGAATATCCGCAAAGCGATTCGGATGGACTGCTGACGTCGCATGGACCGCGCCACCCACGTCTTTTTTCAATGCGCGGCTGGGCGGGTTGCCCGGGAGCGGCGCAAGGGTTCGTTTCAAGCCGCAGGCAGCTTCAAAACTGCGGAAGTTGAAGCTAATTTTGCCTCCTGCTCGGGTAGCATTGTCTCTTGGTCTGGGAATCCGTTATAGTTACGATTGAGCCATCCATGGAGGGAGGGTCAAGATGAATATTTTTCGCATCCAGGGCGGATCGCGTATTGTGGGTGAAATCGATGTCGCCGGCAGTAAAAACACCGCACTCGCCATTTTGTCCGCTGTCGTTCTCGTCGACGGCGCGGTAACGCTTCACAACGTCCCCGACTTGTCGGACACGCGCATTAAAGCCGCGCTGCTCGAGCGATTCGGGGCCAAGATCGTTTGGCGGGAAGGGTCGATGTTTATCGACTGCACCGATATCCGCGATGGGGAAGCCGACGAAGAGACCGTTCGATCGATCCGTACCTCGTTCTACATGCTGGGCCCATTGCTCGCCCGCATAGGCAAGGTCACATTGCCTGCCCCAGGCGGCTGCCAGATCGGAGCCAGACCCGTCGATTTTCATCTGAAGGGCCTGGCACAGTTGGGGGCCGAAGTGGTTCTCGACGGCGGCATTTACTATGCGAAGGCCGACAAGCTGGTCGGTACTGAGATCTACCTCGATTTCCCGAGCGCCGGAGCGACCCAGCACCTGATGGCTACGGCCGCGTTGGCCGAGGGCGTCACCACGATTACCAACGCCGCGACCGAGCCGGAAGTCGTCTCGCTCGCCGGATTCATGAACCGCATGGGAGCCCGGATCGAGGGCGCCGGCACAAGCAAAATCACGATCATGGGCGTTAAGTCGCTGCATGGTGGTGAGTTCCGAATTCCCGCAGACCGTGTCCAAGCGGCCACCTATCTTCTTGCGGCGGCGATCACCAAAGGCGACGTGACCGTGCGGGGCATCGAGCCCGAGCACCAGACGGCGCTTGCCACGAAACTGAAGCAGGCTGGTGCCGACGTCTCGGAGGGCCACGACTGGCTTCGCGTGTCGGCGAAGAAGCGCCTCAAAGCAACCGATGTCATCACGATGCCCTACCCAGGATTTCCGACGGATTATCAGCAACCCATGGCTGCGCTTCTAGCCATGTGTGACGGAGTGAGCGTTATCGAGGAGACGATCTACGAGAGCCGAATCGGCCACGTTCAAGAACTCAATCGCATGGGCGCGAACATCCGCCTGGAAGGCAAGGTCGCGTTCATCACGGGCGTCGAAAAGCTTAAGGGCTCCGTCGTCCACGCTTCCGACCTCCGCGCTGGAGCCGCTCTAGTTCTGGCTGGTCTCGCTGCCAGTGGCGAGACGATCGTGAAGAACATTCATTTTATCGATCGAGGCTACGAGAAATTCGAGCAGAATTTGACCCGGCTTGGCGCTCGCATCGAAAGAAAAAAGTTCGCGGAGACTGAACTGACTCCGGGAGAGAGCAGCCTGTAAGCGTGAAGCTCGTCCCCGAAATCGGTATCGACCTAGGCACGGCCAATATTCTCGTCTACCGGCGAGGAAAAGGGATCGTGCTCAACGAGCCGACCGTGGTGGCGATGAGTGTCCAGAACGGCAAGGTGCTCGCGGTCGGCAATGAGGCGCGCGACATGCTGGGGCGAACCCCCGGCAACATCGCGGCGATCCGTCCCCTCAAGGACGGGGTGATCGCCGA
>JBBSFL010000180.1:0-6385 GCA_038238735.1 Fimbriimonadales bacterium
AATTCAACGACGGTGACGGTGCTCAGCATCAGGGGAACGGTCGACCGGAGGGGAGAGTTTGCGAAGTGGCCCGTGAGCCAATCGAGATTCCCTTTCCTATCCGTCAACTTGTCGATCCCCGACTGCAGGAACAGGATCGCAAAGAAAGCGCAAACCGCATAGCCGGCCATTCGATGTGGATCAAAAAAAGACATCGTATCGAACCGACGATAGCCGATCTCCTAACGATTCTGCCGCTGGTAACCTGCCTATATGCCTACGCTCGAAGAGCTGATCAAAGCCGATCTCCCCCACATCACCGACGTTCGTCGCGACATTCACGCCCATCCCGAGCTCGGCTACAAAGAGGTCCGGACCAGCGAGGTCGTCAAGCGCGAGCTTGGCGAAGTGGGAGTGCAGCACGTGGGCGGTTTGGCGAAGGGAACGGGTGTTCTCGGCTTCATCCCGGCTACGGTCGAAGGAGGGCGAACGGTCGCCTTGCGAGCGGACATGGATGCCCTACCGATTCTGGAAAACACGGGAGCCAAATACACCTCGACGAACCCGGGCGTGATGCACGCCTGCGGGCATGACGGCCACACCTCGATCTTGCTCGGCACGGCCCGCGCCTTGAGCCGGCTGGACGAGCGCCCGAACAACGTTTTGCTTCTCTTCCAACCCGCGGAAGAGGGCGGCGCGGGGGGAAAGGCGATGTGCGAGGACGGCGCGCTGGACGGATCGGTGCTCGGCAAGAAGGCCGACATCATCTTTGGGCTTCATGGATATACCGGCTTGCCGGTCGGCAAAGTGGGAACGCGCACGGGAGCAATGCTCGCTTCGGCCGACGAGTTCACGATCAAGATTCAAGGCAAAGGCGGTCACGCCGCGATGCCCCATACCGGGGTCGATCCCATCGTGGTCGCCAGCCACATCGTCGTGGCCCTCCAAACCATCGCCTCACGCGGCGTCAACCCGCTGGACTCCATTGTCGTGACGATCGGGAAGTTCCACGGAGGAACCGCCCACAATGTCATCCCCGACACCGTCGATCTTCACGGAACGCTTCGAACGCTGCTCGCCGACACCCGCGCCTTTGGGGAGAAGCGTGTGCGCGAGATTGCGACTTCTGTCGCCCACGCTTTGGGCGCCAAGGCCGAAGTCGAGTTTCTCGGTGGCTATCCCGTGACCTGCAACGATTCGGAAGCGACGGACAAATTTCGCCGAATCGCCCGAGACACCTTCGAAAATGGCCTCGTGCTGGACGTCGCTCCCGTAATGGGGGCCGAGGATTTCAGCTTCTACGGCGACCATGCGCCCGCATGCTTCTACTGGCTCGGCATCGTCCCCCACGGCCAGAACAGTTACCCGAACCTCCACTCCCCCGAATTCGACTTCAACGACGAAGCTCTTGAAGTCGGAATCCGAGCGATGACCGCTCTCGCACTGTCTACCGACGCGTAACCAGGCACTTCGGCGCGAACGGCCACAGGTTGAGTGCGTCAAAAGGACCGCGAGTTCAGTGTTTCCGGCTAGCCGGATTCGCCTAAGAGCAAGCAACCCTAGCTAGATAGGGCGAGAAGCCTTTCCACTATGTCGTCCACATCGACCATCGAGGGTTGCGTTCCTGCCAAACGGGAGGCTTCTGTTGCCGCCAAGTCGGCGTAGGGCGATCCGAGCCTACGAAAAATTATTTCTGCGCCGCGATACGCATCTCCGGCCGTGGTTTCCTCGCCCAGTGCCTCAGCGACCTCGGCGAGGTTGAAGAGAGAACGGCCCATTCCAAAGCGATTCTGCAATTCCGATTCGGCCCGCAGAGCCTCTCGATGATACGTAAGCGCCGACGCTGTCTGTCCTGCCCCAAAATCCAGCAATCCCAGATTGGTAAGGGTTTCCGCCCGACCTCTGACATCCCCAATTTCCGTTCGCAGCCGCAACGCCTCCGAGAGGTTCTCTCGCGCCCGTTCGAGGTCACCGTTAGAATCCATTTCGAGCTTGCCCAAATTGTGGAGGGCGATCGCCTGGCTGGTCCGGTCGCCGAGATCGATTGCTCTCGAAAGGGAGCGTTTCTGCAGGTCGCGCGACTTTTCGATTTCCCCTTGTCCTTCGCATACCAGTGCGTTCATGGCATCGAGACGTACCTGTAGTCGGGCGCGGTCGTAGACACTCTCTATCTGGTCCAACACCCCTTCTGCATCCGAGATCGCCGTCTCGGCGCTCGCCCAATCCAATACGTCGATGCAGGCGCTGCACCGGATGGCAAGCAACGCAGCGTGCAGCGACGGGAACCCTTCGGAATGCTCCAAACCCTGTCGTGCCACCTCCAGAGCCTGACGGCTCTGCCCGACCCGTACCCAGTACCCGGCGACGGCCAGGGTCAAACGCGAAATCCGCTCGGCGCCCGCATTTGACAGCGTCCATGCTACGGCGGAACCGAGGTCAGCATCCCTCCGCCTGAGTTCGTACAGCGCGTCCACCTCGCGAGACGACCGCGCCGCCTCTTCCGCCTGCCCCAATCGGGCAACTAAGAGGTCGATCAGGCAACCGCGAGCTGCGTGGTTTCGCACGAGGTCCTCGCTCAACAGGTCCCTCCCAAATTCGCGAACGCACCACGACAGACTGTAAAGCGTCTTCTGGGTCCTCTGATCCGTCTGGGTTCGCAATAAGCCTTCGGCGACCAGATCCTCCAGCCCAGCGTCCAAAGGGGCCGAAGATGACAAAGCCTTCGCTTCCGACCGATCGAACGGGCCTGAGAGCAGAGCCAGATCGCACCACAAATCCTGTGCCGAGGGGTTTAACGTACCGAAGCTGGTCTGCAACATCGCGGTCATCGATCGCTGGCGCTGGGGAATGTCATGGCCTTTGCGGGACAATGCCCTGATTCCGTCCACTAGAAGGTTGAGAATCTCCCGGGGCGTCCGATTCCGTACGAGGGAAGCGGCAAGCTCAATCGCTAAAGGAAGCCCGCCCACGGTTCGGCAGACTTCGGCGATATCCGCCTCGTTCCCTTCCCCAATCCGAAAGGACGGTTGCACTGATTCCGCCCGCTCTCCGAACAGCAGCAATCCTTCGCCCTCCGACATGGGGGGAATCTCAAATACACGTTCCCGGGAAAGTTCCAGGGGACGCCGCGAGGTCGCCAGTATTCGGAGGCCGGGACAGGCGGCAAGTAACAATCCGACAAGCTGCGGCGAGGCTTCCTCGAAGGGAAGCCCATCGAGCACGAGAAGCAGTTTGGAACTCTTCAACGCCTCTGTCAGAGGAGTGCCGTCGGGAAGGGAGGGCGCCACCATCCGCCGAATGCGCCCCTCGAGATCGTCCGCCTCCTCGCAGTCCACCCACCGCACGCCTTCTTCGAAGTCAAGCAAAAGGTGTTGCGCCGCCGCCAGGGCTGTGGAGGACTTGCCGCTACCCCCGATTCCCGTCAACGTGACTAGCCTGCCCGCCTTCACGAGGTGCCGTAGCTCTTGTAACCTTGCCTCAGGCCCGATCCACTCGACACGCGACGCGGGCAGCATCTCGCGGTCTGCCCGGGGAACTCGAGGCGGCTTAAAGGTCGGAGACGACGCCGTCCGCACATCGAAAAGCACCTCTTCACCGGCGCCAGGAAGGTAGTAGGTCCCCAGTCGGACGAAATCGACCCCTTCGGGCGAAGGTGCCAAATCCACCACCGTTCGGCTGGCAAGCGTTTGTCGCGGATGCGCCGCCGCCTGGATGCGGGCGACTCGATTGACAGTCGGCCCTAAATAGTCCGTCTCCCCCTTCTCATCGAGTGCCGAAAGGACCTCGCCTGCATGCAGCCCAATCCGCACGTTTAAATTCGTGACCTCGGCAATAATCCCCTGCCAATCGACGGCAGCTAGTCCCGCGTGCATACCGACGGAGCATAAGATCGCTTCGCTCGCATTGTCGAACGACAGCATCAACCCATCGCCCAACGACTTGACGACCGAGCCCCCATATGCTGCGACCGAGTCCCGAAGCACCGACATCGCCTTTGTCAAAACCGGCTCGAAGCGCTCGCGGTGCACCTCCCAAAGCGCCGTCGACCCCACGATATCGACAAAGGCCAAGGTACAGGTGCGGCGCGACATAACGTTGAAACTTCGCGTTAGTAGTGTGCCTGAAAGTCGTATTCTGGGAGGATGATTCAGGAGACTGCACCCGACCCGGCCGTTCGGCGCCTCTTGAAGGAGAGTAACGCCTACGAGGCGGACGCCCAATTGAGCGCCCTCATCTCAGGCCAGGTTCGGCCAGCGATCGAACGGATCGTTCGCCACGAACTCATCGGCGCGACCGGTAGCACCGCTGCCCTCGCCGACGACATTGAGGACGTCTCAGCCCAAGCGGTGGCGTCCGTCATCGGCAAGATCACCAACCTCCGAAATAATCCAGGCGATTCGCCAATCTCGGACCTGAAGGGGTACTCCGCTAGGTGCGCGTACAACGCGTGCGGCATGTATTTGCGGTCGCGGTATCCGGTGCGCGCCCGCGTTGCCGCCCAAGTCCGGTCCGTCCTAAGATCGAACGACGCGCTGGCCGCCTGGCAGGGGTCGGACGGACGCCTTGTGGCAGGCCGAGCACACTGGCAGTCCAGCCCAACAAAAGCACCGACAACCAACGAACGTCTCCTCGAAGAAAAGCCCGCGGAAGCCGCCTCCAAACTGAAAGCCGATCTGCCGCCCAACCCGGATAAGACCATCGACCTCGTGGTAAGAGCTCTTGACTGGTATGGCGGGCCGATGCCGTTGGCGAAGCTGATCGCCCTCGTCATGGAGGTCCGAGGAGAGCGCGACCTGGCCCGCGCCGAAGACCTTCCCAGCACTGAAGACGCGGACACCCTGGTCGAACGGCAGGCCTCGTCCAGTGCCGGAGCCGACGCGGTCGCGGAGCTTCGCGAGTACCTCCGCGCTGTATGGGCCGAAGTCAACTTGCTGCCCAAGCGCCAAGCCCAAGCGCTCCTCCTGAATTTCCGGGATTCCCGAGGGAACGGCATGCTCGAGTTCCTCATCCTGACCAGCGTCGCTGGAACTGCCGACATCGCAACTACCCTGGGGTGGTCCGAGGACGAGCTCCGCGAGGCATGGCCGGACTTGCCCTGGGAGGATGCGAAGATCGCCAAGTATCTCGGCGGTACGACCGTGGACGTCTCGAATCTTCGTAGCGTCGCCAGGCGCCGGATCGAGAGGAGGCTGAGCAACTGATGGCGGAATCCCAAATATTTTTCGCGGTTGGTAAGGAAGCGGGCGGGCAACCATCGGCAACCCTGCTCGACAACGCCACAGACAAACCAACGAGGAGGTCCACGCATGATGGACGGTCCGGAAAACACGAACCCCCCGCCGAAAGGCTCGGGCAGTCCAACGTCGTTGGACCTCATAACCCTGGAAAGACTCTCATCCGGAGAGCGGGAGAAAATGATCTCTTCGGCAATTCCTAACCGGTTGATGGCCCCTATCCCGTGTCAGATCACGGACGAGCAGATCGATCGGTACGTGGATGGATCGGCGTCCGATATCGAGCGGGAGGTCGTGGAGTCCGAAGCGGAGCTCGATTCCCAATTGCGCCAACTCATCCTCGCGGCCCGGACCGCCAAGCTCGAAGCGGAGATGACGACCGTCCCCACGGTCGAAAAGAAGCGGAAGTCCCTCTTCGCGTTTCTCGCCAATCCGGCTCTCCGCTTCACCGCCGAGGCGGCGGGCGCGATTGCGATCGCGGGTGTCTTCGCCGTCGTCTTCATGAGCCAGAGGCCGACCTCGGGAGTCGCAACCCACGACTCAAGAGTCGACTCCCTTTCAGCGCAAGTTCAGGATTTGGAAAAGAGGTTGCAGTCCGCTCAATCCGGGTCGCACGACGCGAAAGAGCTAAGCGCCAAACTAAAGGAAACTCAACAGGCCGTGGAAGACCTCCGGAAAGAGCACCAGCGGTCGATCGATATCCACGTAGCGATGGGGAATTCGGGACTCGAAGACGGGGACGGCAAGATCGTCTTCATCAACGGCCAACCTGCTCGACCCCTTTCGCCCGGAGCATCGGCGGCGTTGCGCGGAGGCATCAGCCTGAACGGCGATGTCGTGCCTTACGGCGTGTCGCTCCACACTCGCGGAGCCGGCGACCACCGGCTACTCTCGCCGATCCTGACCACGGTCCCAACCGCATCTCCCGTCCTCCGCTGGGACGCGGTCCCTTCGGCCACCCTCTATCGTGTGACCCTTATTGAAGGCAGCAAGCCAGTTGGCTCGCCCCTTTCGTCGACCACAAATTTCCTGATCGTCCCGAAGGGTCTCCTGAAATCTGGACACGTCTACACCTGGCGAGTCGAGACGAACGACCGTTCAGAGTCGGGACTCGTCCCGGCCGGAAACGTAGCCGCGTCATTCCAAGTCGCCCCGGCCGCAACAATGCGCAT
>JBBSFL010000181.1:0-6340 GCA_038238735.1 Fimbriimonadales bacterium
CCAAGCCCTTCAGCGCGAGTAGCTCAAGCAATTGGAGCTTGTCTTTGGCTCGATCGGACGGAGTCTTCATCGCAATCAGATCGTCGATTGACGCTACGTGGAAGGTTAGGCCATGGAGTTCGCGAATTACCGATCGCTCAAAGAGACCTTCAAAGGAGTCTATGCCAGGCAGGCGACGTATTAGGTCGACTTCGCCCGCATCGGTCGTGAGCCGAACCCACGGCCCGAGTGTAGCAATTCGATCCCACTGATAGGGCTGGTCCGCCGAGAATCGGATCGGCCGAGGATGCAGAGGCGCGAGGCCCTCCACGAGGCGATCGACGTTGTCCCAATCAGGCGCGAACGCCACGTCCGCGTCCATCGTGGGATAGTTGCCGCCGTGAAGCGCCAAGGCAAGACCGCCAACCAATACCCAGCGGAGACCCGGCCGATTAAGCGCTTCGACTAGCGCGAGCAGATCGGGAACGTGCGGCTGCATGGCGTAACAACAGGTAGCTCTCGCAGGCCCGACGGTGCTTTTCGATGCGCTCCGCCACGCTCAGGCGAAGGTTCGCTCTCAGGCGCTCCAAATCTATGCCGTTCTCGTCGACATCTACGATATCCGGCTCTCGCTTCCGCGCCGCAGCCATAGTTGCATTATATGACGTTTCGAGCACTGTCTTCAGTTTCCGCTTAGCTCAACAGCCGGGTCGGGTTCTCAAGGTAGTTCTTGACGAGGTTAATGAACTTCGCGCCGATGGCACCATCGATCACGCGATGATCGAAGGAGCACGTTATCTTCATTCGCATCCGAATCTCGACCTCATCCTCCTCCGTGGCCACCACCTTCTTGCGGGCAGAGGAGACGGCGAGGATGGCGCTGTTCGGCTGATTGATGATCGCGATGAAGTTGTCGACGTCGAGCATCCCCATGTTCGTGATCGAGAACGTCGAACCTGAAAGTTCGTCGACGCTGAGCTTGTTTTCCTTCGCCTTCCTGACCAAATCCTTGGTTCGCGTGGAGATTTCCCGCAAAGAAATCTGATCCGCGTTGCGGATGACGGGAACCGTCAGACCCTCCTCGATCGCGGCGGCGATGCCGATGTGTACGTCGCCAACGATGTTCAGGGCCGTGCCCTGGAAGACGGCATTGACTTCGGGCATATCCCGAAGGGCTCGCGCGGAAGCCTTAACAATGAAGTCATTGATGCTGACCTTGCCGCTCTCCTCAGCCTCGAACATTTTGCGCAACTCCAGTATCTTCTCGATGTCGACCTCGACGGTAACGTAGAAGTGCGGGACTTGCTGCTTGGATTCGGTCGTTCGCTTGGCGGTGATTTGGCGGAGTCGGTTGAGAGGAACTTGGCGATCGGCTTTCGAGGGTGCGGATGGGGCGGCGGCTTTGGCGGCCGGCTTGAAGTCGCGGACGTCCTTCTCGACGATTCTGCCGCCGGGGCCCGTGCCCGTGATCTGCGTGAGGTCGAGTCCTTGCTCCTGGGCGATCTTCTTGGCAAGCGGGCTCGCCTTGACACGATCCCCTGATGCGGGCGCACTTTCCGCAGCCGAGACGGCGGCGCCATTGGAAGTCGGAGCAGAAGACTCCTCTGTCTGCGATCCTTCCTTCGATTCGACGCTAGCCGGTTCCTTATTTTCTGGTGCGCTCGCTTTGGCAGGCGCGGATGCGCTGGGGGCTGCGCCATTGCCGCCCCAGCCTTCCGGCAAGGATTCGCCGCTACCCACAATCGCCGCGATCGCCTTGCCCACGGGCACGGTTTCGCCACCCTTCAAAAGCAGTCCGGTCAGCTTGCCGGATCCCGGCGCCTCAAGTTCGAGGGTGGCCTTGTCGGTCTGGATCGTGCCGATGATCTCGCCGGCCTTGACCGAGTCGCCATCTTTCTTCAGCCATTCCAGGAGGGTGCCCTCCTCCATTCCATCGCCCATCTTGGGCATGATCACTTCGGTCATTCGTAGGTTCTCCGGAAGGCACAAGGATACCCACCGCGCTGTTTCCAGAGGCAGATGATGGAATCGAAGTGTCCGGATGGAACTGATGGAATTAAACGTGTTGGACCCTTCGAGTCCCTCATTCCAGCGAGCGCAGCGTCTCAATCGCCAGAGCGGCCGAACCGAGCAAGCCCGCATCGTCGATCTGCTTGGCTTGGGAGATGGTAGCGTCCTTGAACAGGCTAGGGATGGCGACGTTTTCGGCGGCTTTGCGGGCAGGACCGAGGAGGGGTTCTCCGACCTTGGCGATCTGGCCGCCGATGACGAAAACGTCAGGCGCGAAAATGTTAATGAAATTTCCGATGCCCACACCCAAGTAGGTACCCACCTCTTCCCATACTTCGAGAGCGAGCTCATCGCCGGCATGCGCGGCGTCGCTGATCATTCGCGGCGTGAGTTGGCCGTAGTCCCCTTTGACGACGTCGTTGAGGCTAGAGGCGCGGCCCCGCTTTAGGCGGTGGGTTGCTCGGCGGACGATGCTGTCTCGTTGACAATAGGCCTCGATGGCCCCATAGGTTCCGGCGTTACAGTCGAGCCCACCGTGCTGGATCACCACGTGGCCGAGTTCCGCGCCGCCCTTGTTGCCCCCGACGAGCATCAGCGGACCGCGGGCGTCGCCGACCACCGAGGTAGGAGCCATAATTACGCCCCCGCCGATGCCGGTCCCGATCGTCAGCAGGACCAGACACTTCGCCGAGTCCTTCCCAAGGCCGAACTTATATTCGCCGAGTGCGGCGAGGTTCGCGTCGTTGTCCATCACCATCTTGAGCCCGGTCGAGGATTCAAGCGGTTGGCGGAGCTGAACGTCCACCCAGTTTTGAAAAACGCCATCGACCGTAGAGCCGAAATTTGGAGCCCAGCGAACGAGCCCGGCAGCATTATCGATGTGCCCGGGCACGGCGAGGCCGAAGATTTCGACTTCCCCCTCGGCAGACTTCTGGGCTTCTTTGACCGTGAGGGCGATCTGATCGAAGATCGCTTGGGTTCCACCTTGGGCTTTCGAGGGGTTCTCGAAACGCTCGCTGGCAGGGCTGCCGTCGCGCTTATATGCGCGAGCCCGCACGTTCGTTCCACCCAAGTCCACTCCGATGACCAGCTTTTCACTCACGCATCGGATTATCGCCCGTTCGAGCCTTGCGGCGTCACAATCGGTGGATGGAGCGGCAATCCAGCGATCGGTTGAAGGCAGAGGCGTTAGCGCTTGGCTTCGATCTCGTGGGAGTCACAGATGCCGTTCCGTCTCCACACCTAAAGGAATACCGCCGTTGGCTGGAGAACGGATTCGGCGGGACGATGGATTACTTGGCTCGGCAAATCCCCTTGCGGGAACACCCGGTCCATCTGTTGCCGGGAGCGCGGTCGGTGGTCGCCGTGGCGCTGAACTACAATCAGCCAAATCCTCCCCGCCCTGGATATCCCCGGATCGCCCGGTACGCGTTGGGGCGCGACTATCACAAGGTTCTCCGGGGCAAGCTCCGTGCGCTGGGCCGGTTCTTGGATCGGGAATATCCTGGTTCGGCGAGCCGGGCGTGTGTTGATTCGGCGCCGATTTTCGAGCGCGACTTCGCCCACTTGGCGGGGCTTGGGTGGTTCGGTAAGAACACGATGCTCATCAATTCGCGTCGCGGGAGTTGGTTCTTCCTTGGGCTCTTGTTGACCACGGTGCCGCTTGCTCTAGATGTTGCGGCGGCAGGAGGCTGCGGGAGTTGCCGGCGCTGCGTCGACGCTTGTCCAACCGGTGCAATCGTGTTCGACGAGGAGCGGTGGCAAATCGACAGCCGACGCTGCATCAGCTACTTGACGATCGAGCGGGATGGTCCTCACGACGTAGACACGCACGGTTGGACCTTCGGATGCGATATCTGTCAAGAGGTGTGCCCATTCAACGAACCACGACCTTCGCAGCCATTGCGGTCGCTTCCTACGCTGGAGGCAGATTTCCTGAAATTGCGGGACTGGCCATCGTTGGAAAGGCTTGCCGTCGTCGGGGACCGTGAGTGGGATGTTCTGACTCAGGGCTCCGCTGTGAGACGGCCGGGTGTCGCCGGGTTGCGGCGGAACGCGCGGGCGAATTTGGCCCGTTCGTCAGAGGGATAGCTTTCTCACGTCCCGGGACAGGAGGCCTTCAACGCCGGGTTTCTCGACTCGAATTGGCAAGCTTTCGAGCACGTATCTGTGGCTTAGTGATCCGCGGAATGCCCAGCCATCTCGGCGGCGATCGATTCCCAGAGGCCGGGATTGACTTCCTTGGGCACGATTTTAAGGATCTCGTGGGTTTGCCACTCGTATCTTGCGAGCTTCTTCAGGCCCTTCGTGCGGTGAGCTTCGATTAGGTTTGAGAGCCGGTCGGCGAGCTTGACTTGCTGGGCGTCCGTGGACATGTGCCGAATCTCTTCCAGAAGCCATTCGGCTCGCATCTGCCAGATTTCGTCCTTGGACTTCCCTGCCCTCTCTTCTTCCGACGGTTCCTGGCGCGTCAACTCCTTCACGAGAGACGCTACTCGGGAACCAAATTTTGCTTGGATGTCGGCCAAATCGATGTTGCTCTCTTCAATTACGTCGTGCAAGGCGGCGGCGCAGAGCATGTCTTCATCGGTGCACCCGCCTACGTATCGCAGATTGATGAGCACCTCGATTGGATGCGAGATATACGGCAATGGCACCTCGCCGTCCCGATCTTGACCCTTGTGTATTTCGGCGGCGTAGATGAGGGCTTCTTGAAGGCGTTGGGAGTGAGGCATATTCTTGATGATGCTCGATGAGTGATGAAGCAGGTAGGAGAGGAACGAGTCAGCTCAGTTGGACTGTTGGTTGTGGGGCCATTGTCGCCGAAGACGTCGCAGACGTTAGCGGGGCGGTCGACGACCCCGGGGTTTCGGAGGTCCTCCGCCCCGGCTGAAAGGGGGGCA
This sequence comes from Fimbriimonadales bacterium, assembly GCA_038238735.1. GTDB lineage: Bacteria > Armatimonadota > Fimbriimonadia > Fimbriimonadales > Fimbriimonadaceae > JAFDWR01. The sequence continues at coordinate 4,893 of JBBSFL010000181.1, forward strand.
TGCGTTCATTCGAAAAAGCGCTCAACGTACGAAACTCCGAGTCCTCCAGGAGCTTGCGCAGTTCCTCGGCGGAGGTTGTTTCCCGGTGGTGCTCCTCCTGGTTCGCGATGTCGTTGGATCGCAGCGCCCGGACGTATGCTGAACGCGGCGTACCCCGTCTGGCATGCGAACCCCCGCCAATCGCTCCGAGGCCCACGAAGAAGAGGCTTTCTAAGCCTCCCGAACAAGATCCGCCACCGCATGGGGCGTTGAGGATGTGTATGTGATCCGCGGTGCCACTAACCATGATTGGATGGCGCTCAGCCCCCGGATTGATCCTCCGATATATGTCTGAAAATCGTCGCGCGAGACGGGTTGGATGCTCGGCGCGCGACCATGAGTTGCGAAGATGATGTGTGCGTGAGGGCTGATGTACGTCGAGGCCATGGGTTCGAGTCTAAGGCTTTCGGCGGAATGTCTGCCACCCCTCCGGGGTGGGTTTTTGAATGTGCCCCGTTCCCGGGGTCTTCGACCGCCGGGCTATCGTCTGTCATCCCTTCGGGATGGAGCCGGCTCTCGTCTGTCATCCCTTCGGGTGGAGCCGGGCTAAAGTCAGTAGCCCTTCGGGATGGAGCCCGGCTTCGTCCGTAGCCCTTCGGATGGAAGTGTATTTGTCCTTATTGTGACCAGGTCTTCGAGCGCCGGCAATCGTTCGGCCACCCCTCCGGGGTGGGTTTCGTAAGTGGTCCTTGTTCCCGGGGTCTTCGACCGCCTGGCTATCGTCCGTCATCTCTTCGGGATGGAGTCGGCTATCGTCCGTTAGCCTTCGGGATGGAATTGTATTTGTCCTCTTTGTGACCAGGTCTTCGAGCCACCAGCAATCGTTCTATCACCCCAGTAGCTCTAGCACTTCCGTTACGCGCCTGGCCCGGCATCTCTCAAAACGTTTTACGATCGTGGGAAGCCCAAAATCTTCTCCGCCTCTGATTCCAGCCGGTGCATCTCTTGCTCGAGCGCCAGGCGAATCGCCTCTACTTCCGCCTCCGAGGCATCGCGGGGGATCTGGACGCCCTTGCCGTAAAGCATCAGGCAGCGTGCGAATAAGAGCGGGACCACATATCGGTCCCAGGATCGAATCAGCTTCCGGGGCCGGGCCGAGACGCCGCAGGGCACAAGCCAAGCTCCCGACTTCTGACTCATCATCAGAATTCCCGGTTGAATCACGCCGGAGGGCCCTCGGGGTCCGTCGGGGGTTAGGGCCATGATGCCGCCCTGTTTCAGGATTCGGATCGACTCGACCAGCGCTCTAGCCCCGCCCCGGCCCGTGCTGCCCCTGACGGTGCGAAAGCCGAAGCGCCGGAAGATTCTGTCTTGCATCTCGCCGTCGCGAGAGAGGGAGATGATTGCCCAATTGCCCCGGTTTCGAAAGCGGATCGCGCCGGTCGCCGTCCGTCCGTGCCAGCCCAGCA
>JBBSFL010000182.1:0-6277 GCA_038238735.1 Fimbriimonadales bacterium
AGTACGGTAAACGATTCCAAGGGCGACAACCGCCGCATGGTAAAGGAACTGGAGAAAGCTAAGAAACGCCTGATTGTCAGGCTCAAGAAACGTGCGGACCGCGACTCAAAGGACCGCACCATGACATTCGAAGAACTGGGCGTCGATCAGATCTTCGTAGATGAGGCTGACCTGTACAAGAATTTGGCTTATGTGACAAAGATGAGCCGGATCGCCGGTCTACCGAACTCCGACAGCAATCGCGCATTCGACATGTTCCTGAAGATTCGTTACCTGCAAGAACGCAGTGACGGGCGCGGGGTCGTCTTCGCGACCGGTACACCCATCTCAAATACCCTGGCCGAGATGTACACGATGCTCCGCTATCTCGGACCGGAAATGCTCTCCGAGCGGAAGGTCGATCACTTCGATGCGTGGGCTGCGAACTTCGCCGAGCCGGTGACATCGCTCGAACTCGCTCCGGATGGATCGGGATACCGGATGCACACCCGATTCGCCAAGTTCATCAATCTGCCTGAACTGCTTTCCGTATTCCGTACTGTGGCGGACGTGCAGACGGCGGATATGCTGAACCTCCCTCGACCCGCTCTTGAAAACGGCAGACCGGCGATAGAAGCAGCACCCGCCAGCCCTGAGCTGAAAGCGTTCATCCGGACCCTGACCGAACGCGCCGAGCGGCTGAAAAAAGAGCGCGTCGATCCGGCAGTGGACAACATGCTCAAGATCACAGGTGAAGGACGAAAAGCGGCACTCGACATGCGACTGATCGATCCGCACGCCGAGCCAGAAACGGAGACTAAGATTGATCGCGCTGTTTCCCGCATCGTCAAGATTTGGACGGCGACCCAGGAGCAGCGCGCGACGCAGCTTGTCTTCAGCGACCTTTCGACGCCCGATCCGAACCGATTCAACGTGTACGACGATGTCCGCTCGAAGCTCGTCAAGGCCGGCGTCCCGGCCAACGAGATCGGATTCATCCATGACGCCGAGACGGACACGGCCAAGAAGCTGCTGTTCGACGCTGTGAACGCCGGGAGGGTCCGAGTACTGCTCGGATCGACCGAGAAGATGGGCGCCGGCACGAATGTTCAGCGGCGGCTCGTGGCCCTCCATCACCTGGATGCGCCATGGCGACCGCGCGATATCGAGCAACGGGAAGGCCGGATTCTGCGCCAAGGCAACTCGAACAAGGAGGTCCAGATCTTCCGCTCCGTCACCGAAGGGTCCTTCGACGCCTACATGTGGCAGACGCTCGAAACCAAGGCCCGCTTCATCCAACAGGTGATGCGGGGAGAAACTTCGGTGCGCTCGGCGGAGGACCTGGAGAGCGGGGCTCTCACATACGCGGAAATCAAGGCGATAGCTTCCGGCAATCCTGCCGTCGTTGAAAAGATCAAGATCGATACGGAGGTCCGCAAGTTGGACCAACTGCGCGCCGTTCACGCCAATCAACAGCGCCACATCCGCTGGGAGATTCGCGACCTGCCGCGCCAGATCACGGAAGCAAAACAGCATCTGGCCAGTATTGAAGCCGACATCGTCACCAGAAATGCGAGCGAGTCCAGCGAGTTCAGGATGACGGTAGGAAATCGTGTTTTCTCCGGCAAGGGCGCACGGGAGGAATCGGCCAAGGCTATTACGTTCGCCGTGCTTTCCTGGCGTAATGATCAAACGATGCAACCGCGTGGTGCTCTCCGGGGCTTCGAGATCCTAAGCAAAGGAAAGGTTGGCGGATTCGGACTGCTCCAAGAGGACGAACGCCTACCGGAACTGTTTATACGCGGACGCGCCACTTATTCGGCGAACTTGAACGCCACGAACCCGGTTGGCACTGTCCAGAGCCTCGAACACACGCTGAGGAATTTAGACAAACTTGGGGCCGAACAGCAGACCCGCGTGGCACGCATAGAGAAAGAGCTCGCGGACTATCAATTGCAGGCGAATCGCCCGTTCGAGCATGAGGAGCGGCTGAAGTTGCTGCTCACCCGCCAGTCGGAACTCAATTCCTTGTTGGATCTCGACAAGGGCGATCAACAAGGAGCCGACTCGGGCCCGGATCTCAAGGACAAACCCGATATCAGCCGGGCCGTACCCGCAAAATCACGAGGCCGTGACGAGGTAGCGAAGATGGCAGAAGCGTACATGCGCACGTCGGGAACCGCCATTCGAGAAATGCCCATCGCCGAGCGAACACCGCCGCAGACGGGTCCGGTCACCGGCAAGGCTGTCGCCAAGGATGAAGCGCATATTGCGGTTGCGACCGCGGCCAACAGTTTTTTCGTTGTGTCAGCATCGTCTTTGGGACGCGATGTTCAAATCGGCGAACGACTATCTCTGCGCTTTCATCAGGGCTGCGTGTCGATCGACAACGGCAGGGATCGAGGAAGATGACATTTGCGTAAGCTTCCCCTTCAGGTGCTTGACGAAGGCGGCGACGTGGAAGGCCTGCACGTCGGCGGGCTGGCCGATGCCGCGACCGTCGTAGTGGGGCGGGCTGCAGCTCGGGGGCAAAGGGAGAGGATGATTTCGGTGGTCGTGGGATTCACTTGGCGGGCGGACACGGAGTTGTAGAAGCAGCCGTCAGTGACGCAATGAGCTTGTTCTTTTCAGCCTGTGCATTAGTCAGTTCCGTCTGTAGGGTGTCGGCTCTTGACTTCTGCTTGGCTACTTCTGATCTTTGGGCTTCGGTCTCAGCAACCTTCTTGGGGATCTCCTTGCTGTAATCATCAGCATTCTTCTTCCAATAGGCAGTGTCCGCTTCCAACTGAGCTTTAGCTTTTTCGGCAAGGTCTGCACGCCGATCAGATGCTTCAAGCCTCGACTGAGCCATCACCAACTGAGCGCCTTTATCGGCAGAATACCAAGTGAAGACAGCCCACAGCGCACCTGCGAGGAGCACCGTAGCCGACACGAAATTACGAATAGTGAGGTATTTCAGAAAAAAAGTAGGTTCGTCCTTGGAGTGTATATCCGTGTCGGAATCCGGCTTAGCTGAAAGGAACATTGGGCCGTTGATGACCGAAGCTCTACGACCCAGTTCGTCGATTTTATCGTCCGCAGCAGAAAGAAGTGTGGCCGCAACTGTAAGCATTTCGTGGTCTGTGATCGAACCGTCTTTATTCCTCTTGGGACGAAACATGGGGTTTCCAGAGAGTCGAGCGAGTATTCGGTGGCTGAAGGCTTTTTGAGGCTTGCTCTCGATCAATTCCAAACTTAACGGTTGGTCGGACGGTACTGGAAGGGTTTCGGCCATGTCACCAATTATGCCCGATGGCGCAGGTTTGCGTTCGCCCCCTTTTCCTTATATTAGGAATCGGTGCGGCGCGGACGCCCCGAGCAGTTAAGGGCGCGCGTTTTTTGCGCGTCATCGGAAAACGCACGTCGATGAGCGGTCGGCCACGGTAATGATCCAGATTTTCGTACCGCCCTTGAGCGTGGGGAATGTCCGGAAATCCGTTGAAAGTAGCGACGCCCGCGTAACCCACTCTACGATGCCTTTCTGCGTTTGACAACATCCGGCCTGGAGAGCGCCAGCGCTTCCAGTTCCCGAATGAACGCCGGGATTTTCTTGTGTCCAGTGATCCGCCGGAACTGCTTCTCCGCCACCAGGAGCCCCGAGCCGACCCAACGCTCCCGCTGGTCGCTGCCGTGCCAGCGCTTTACGTTCTTGCAAACCTGCTCGACAATCGCGAACGCCGCCGCAGACTGGTCGGTCACCGGCAAGGCTGTCGCCAAGGATGAAGCGCATATTGCGGTTGCGACCGCGGCCAACAGTTTTTTCGTCGTGCCATCAACTGCTCTGGGATGCGACGTACAAATCGGCGAACGACTATCTCTACGCTTTCACCAAGGCCGCGCGTCTATCGACAACGGTAGGGATCGAGGAAGATGAACCAACCCCCGGATGGACCGTGGGTGCGACCTTCGTTTTAATCCACTTTTAACAAGGCGCAGCCCAACCACGGGGAACTGACCAGGTCTTCTCGACAGCAGTCTGGCTGCGCGTTTCGGCGAGAGGTGCCTCGATAAATCGTCCAACTGCTTCGGCTATTTCATCAAGGGTCGGAGTAGAGGAATCGAGTCGAAGCCGTTTCACGAAGGCCCTCCATTGAAGGGACTTCTGCGCGTCGGAATGGAATTCGGGCGTGAGAGCAAATGGAGTCCCGGTAGGCAGCGGAGTGCCCCGGCGTTCAAAGGTCGCACGAATGGCGTCGGCCAAAGCGATCAACTGGAAAGGCCAACTTCGCGAGAGGAACCACAGGTCATAGAAATCCTTCATCCGCGTATTGGAGATGTCGAGGATAACCATCGCGTGCAACTTCTCGGCAACGACCGTTTCGCGCGGATACGCGAGTACTTGGGGAGGGTCCATGCCGAGCATGGATGGGACGGCTGTCAAAGATGGCATGGGAGTAATCGCGTCGCCGAATCCGACATCGATCTGCAACGGGATCTGGGCGGCAGCGAGTTCCGCACGGAAACGGATTCTGACACCTTCGTATTCGGCACCTTCGCGAATGCGCTCGGCTTTCATCCCGTCGAGATCGAAGACAACGCCGTCAGATGCCTCGATCAAACAGACTTCGCGGATCGCGTCGGCGACCTCCGATAGTTCGGAGGAGCCCCTTCCGAGGAGATCGAGATCCTTAGTGGGACGATGGGATTGCCCCATCCAGACTCGGAACAGGACGGCTCCCTTCAGAACGAACCTGTCGCGTAACGGCGACTGTCCAAGGCGATAGAGAAATCGCTCAATCGCATAGTCAGCCAAGGTGAGATGAAATTCATCACCTCGCTTCTTGGAGAGAGTGAGGAGACGAGCGCGAACGGACTCGGCGACGTTCTTCTTTGGTGACTTCATAGGGCCTCAAGATACGGACGCATCACGCGCCCAAGCCGGGCCGACTTTGCGAAGCGATTGATCTCGTTGATCGTGGTTTTCTTGGAGCGGAGACTTTCGCGGAGCGCTTCCATCGCAACATCGAGGCCGATCTTGTTGCGGAATCGAAAGCAATCCACAACTGTTTTCGCAATACCATAGATGCGAACTGTGACCCCTTCGATCATGTGTTCCTCAATGCCTTCCGCATATGCGGCTCCCGATAGCGTCGTGACCCACAGGGGCGGCGCGTCGAGCTTCGGGGGACGCATTCCCCTTGGAATCGCGATCCAAACCTCGAATGGGTTCTGGGTTCCAACATCGTGGAAAGCCAAGGCAGATAGAAGGCACATAACGCCATGAGACACGCGGCGGGCGACCTGGGCGAAGTTGTGGTGTTCCGTGACAGGTGAGTTCGGAAGCCGATACAGTCCCCGGCCAACCCGCTCCAATTGTCCGGAGCGGTGCAGCCGGAGCAAGTATTCTCTCGGAACCCCGATGCCTTCGACATCGCGGGGCCGGACGAATGGGGATTCGTGCGCAAGCGCCAGAACGCGATCCAATTTGGCCGATTGTTGCGGAACGTATGCAGTAACGCGCATCTGTATACATTATGCAATAGTCTTGCGAGTAAAGTTTATCGGCCATGATTCCGGCTCTTGTCGCGGCCTGGTTGCTTCACAGGGCCTTGGCGTTCGGGGATTGTCGCCGCCTCGGCAACTGCCTTCTGGTACCGACCGAGCCATCCATTCCAGCCGTCCTCATGTGGAACGATTCCGCGCCGGATGAGCCGTTGCGCGGTTTCTCGCAGGTATCCCTTATTGCGCAAGATCGACTCCGAATCTCCCAACTCGTCGACCTTCAGCACCGGATGACCCTCGGCGAATAGCTTTCGGAGCCGCACGAACGAATTGGTTCGCAAACCACCCTGGCTGCGTGCGGATTCCAGTTCCGGCGTGTAGTAGACGTAGTGAACCTGTCCGTCTGTTCCTTCGAGCATAAAGTAGCTGTGGCCGGCCTGGCGTCCGGTGTCCTCTTCCCCATGCACCAAGATCCGGCCTTCCAATGTGATGAGACGGCGGAAGTCGAGCACCGCCAGTGGGAGCCGCTCATCGGACATCAGGACTCCGTGTCCCGCCAGCATTTTCTGCCGGTCGGCGCTTCGTTGCATAGCTCGTAGGACGTTCTCGAAATCCTGCCGTACGCGCCACGTGTTTGGTCCGGCGGGCTCGGCCAACCCCATGGATTCGAGGAACTTCAACCGTTCCGCGGTGTGTTGTTCTTCCAGCGGCGTACTGCGACTGAGTCCGCCTTGCCTGGAGCCGATCTGCGCCATGAAGAATGGGAAGGCTGGCTCCTCGGCCTTTCCAGCGTCGCGGTTGATGATCCGGTCAAGAG
>JBBSFL010000183.1:0-6273 GCA_038238735.1 Fimbriimonadales bacterium
ATGTGCGGGCCTTGTAGCTCATCGGATGCCCTTCATGGCGTTTAATGTAGGAGCCGCCGGCATTTCTAATGGGCATCCTCGATTCCGTAGCCGATCTCGCCTCCACCGCTGCCAGCGGTGTCGGTTCGGTAGGGTCCGCGGCCTTCGACTTCGCCAGCGATAAGATAAGCGCCGCCGGCGGGGCGATCGCATCGACCGCTGAGGGCGTGGTCGACGACGTCAGATCCGGCGCATCCGCGATTGTCACCGGCGCCGGCTCCGTAGCCGCGAACGCCAAACGATTCGCCCAAGGCATTGGCAGCCAGTTTGAGGGCCTGATCGGCGAAGGCCTCAAGACCGCCCAAGAGGTTCTGGAAGACCCGGAGCGAGTCGTCGAAGCCGTGATCGGCGAAGCGCGCTCCCGTGTAATGGGGCCGTTCGAGACGGCGAAGAGCACGCTTCACGGCATCGAAGACTCGGCGGAAGAGGAAATTCGAGAAGTTGCTCAAACGGCGGCGACGTTCGGCGGATCGATCATTCGAACGCTCACCGCGAACCTCGCCAACACAGTAGAGACCGAACTCTCTCGCGCCTATCTGCAGGTCCAAACCATCACCCTGCGCGCACAAATCGCCCTCCTGCGAGCCAGACAATTAGTCGGACCGGCTGCCGGCCTTGCCATCGCGATCGCTACCCAAGGTCTAGTCATCGCCCGCGGCCGAGCTATCGCCCTGGTCCAGAATGCGGCGGCCGCCCTCACCCGTCGAGTCAACGCGCTTGCGGGCAATATTTTGAGCCGCGCGACTTCGATAAGCGCGGAAATCAATCTCCGGGTTGGCCGCATTGCCCAGCGCGTAACCAGCATCTCGGCGACCGCCGTCAACGTGGTCAAAACCGCGATCGACGTCTCAACGGGGATGATCCACCGGATCGTGAACCTGATCGGCTCACTCTTGCCGAGCGGAATTCTCGCTCGCGCCAATGCGGCGATCCAAGCGATCGACGCCTTCGCGGGGGAAATCCGAGCCGGCGCGATCGCAATTGGGGAGCGCATCCGACAGTTCGCCGCGACCGTCACCGGCGCGGTCTCGATGGTAACCGGGAATCTCCTCGGCCTGCTCACCATCGCCGACGTCCTCGCCGCCGACTTCATTCGAAGCGAGATCAACGCGCTCGAACAGTTCGGCGAGCAGCAGATCAACAACTTATTCGTGCGCTTGGTGATAAGGGTTCAGGAGAGAATCAGCGCCTTTTCACGGCGCGTCAGCGATGGACTCGTCGTCGCCTTCGCCCGGCTTTCCGCTTTCCGAGTCCAGATTGCCTTCCCCGCCATCCAGCTCATCATCGACGTCGGTCGAATCATTCGCGGCATAGGCGGTATCGGGGCAGGGTTCTTCGAACGCGGTGCCGAGGGGCTCGGCGATCTGGCGGGCCAAGCGGTGAACCCGCACGGCCGGCACGAGGCCGTGGAAGGGCCGATCCACCGCGCGGTTGAAGGAGCCCGGCGCTCGGTCGCCGAACGGCGCAAGGGGAGCGGCGCAGGTATTGGATCGGTGGTTGGCGGCATCACCTCGCTCGTCTCCGGCGCCGCGAACCTGGCCACGCGAATCGTCGAAGGCGTCACGCGACTCGTTACACCAGACAGTAAGCCCCTGCCCGCGATCAGCTTCCCCAGTCTGGGCCGAAATCCTTTCGATGGCCTACTTGAACGAGGGATCCTGGGAGGCGTTGGTACGGCCATCGGAGGTGCGCTCGGCGGAATCGTTGGTAGCGTAACTCAGGGCCTGGGAGCGCTTTTTGGCGGCTTGGGAGCCAGTCCCCTGATTGGTCTCGGAGCAGGAGGAGCCGGAGGGGGCATATTTGGAGGAGTCTTCGGCGGGCTTCGCCCGGCTCCCATAGCGCCAAAGGGTTCCCACGGAGATTCAGGATTCGATCCCATCGGCTCGGTCCAAAAAGCACTCACCGGCGGAATTCCGATCCCGGCAGTTGCCAAAGCGCTGGCAACCGCAGGAAAAGGGGTCGCCAGCGTGGCGGGCGGATTGGTGAGCGTGCTTGGGCAAGCCCTGCCAGATCCCCTTCATGGTGGTTTCGGGGGGGCGATCAAGGGAGCCGCAACCGGAATTGGAAGCGGCCTTGGCCACTTGAAAGGCGCTGCCGAAGGTCAGTTGCACGGCATGCTGGAAGGCGCCAAGGGCTTGGCCGGAGTAGGTGCGATGTCCCCGGTCGCTCAGGGACTGGCGGGCATCGGAAGGTCGTTTGGCAGCGGTCCCCTCGGCATCATTCCTAAAACTGTTTTCGGAGGCCTCGCAGGGATTGGGCAGGGCCTTGGAACCCTCGCCGGCGGCTTGGGCGGGGGTGGCATTGTAGGCGGTCTCGCGGGTGGCATCGGCCAAGGACTTGGAGGTCTGCTCGGCAAAGGATCGAAGCCCGGGTTGCCCGGTGCCGTCCCGATGCCGATCCCCATCCCGTTCCCAAACATCGGCAGCTTGCCGATTCCCTCGTCGCCCCTTCCTAGCATCGTCAAATCAATCGGTGGCGGGATTGGCTCGGGCATCGACTCGGCAAAGAAGGCTCTCGGTCCGATCGGGGGAGTTTTGCCGGGCATGAACCCCTTTTCTCACGGAGGCTTGGTCGGTGGGCTGATTGGAGGCGTCGGGAAGGCGGTGGGCGGCGGCCTGATTCCGCCGGGCATTATCCCAAAGGGCTTCGGAACCTCGAATCCCTTTGCTGGACTCGGAGGAGGCGGCATCGCTGGAGGGTTTGGCGGCTTCCCCGGAATTGGATCCCTCTTGCCGAGCTTGCCGCAAATCCCCGGCCTGCCACATCTGCCGGTGCCCGGGAATCCCTTTGGCCCCATGGCCCCGATTTCGAACCCCGTCCCCTCGATCGCGCCCCTTATCACGAGCCCGTTGAAGGAGCTAGGAAATCTCGCCGGCGGAGTCCTCGGCGCGCTGCCAATGGCGCCCTGGCTGCCTCCCTCGACCCTCCCCTCGCCCGCTCCGTCCTGGAATCCCCTCGCTCTCCAGTTCAAAGGCGGAGGAATCCAAAACGACATTGACGCTGGCGCCCTACGGGAAAGCCTAAGAGAAGGGGGAAGCCCCGGTATGCCGCTTTCCACGGACTCCGCGCAAGGTTTCCGCGAACAGGCGCTCGGGGAAGTGGGACACGCGCGAGTCCACACCGATCCGACGGCCGCAGCCGCGGCTCGGAGCCTCGGCGCACGCGCCTTCACGATTGGGCAAGACGTCTTCTTTGGCCAAGGCGCCTATGAGCCACACACGCGCGAGGGTCAAGCCCTCCTGGGCCACGAGCTAACTCACGTCGTGCAACAGACGGGAGGCAAACACGAGAGCGCATCGCTCTACACGAGGGCCGGTGGCGATGCCTTGGAGCAAGAGGCGCAGCAGGTCGAGCGACAACTGCTGTTCAACTACGGACGGAGAGAAGAGCTTAGGGTCGACTCTTATCTCCGTACCTACGATGCGGACCGGCTCACCCAGCGCGAGCAGGAGCGACTTGATACTCTTTCCCTGCGAAGCGTCGATGAGGCGGGTCACCGAATTCGTCTCAAACATCTCGCACCAGGCACGATCAACGACCTCAGCATAAACCTCGACATCGATCTTGGCCGAATGGAAGACGGCGAAATCATCGATATCTGGGCGTCCGCACTTGTCACCGCCATTCAGGAATCCCTCCGTTCGAGAATTGCCGAGTCATTCACTACCGTGCAGAGGGCATTTGACGACGTGGAGTTCGCAAGCGAGTACGACGAGGTTCCGGCACCACCTCCGGCCTACCTCACGGAGCCCTATGAGCCTGAGTTTCCGCCGGGGTTATCGGACTACGGAAAGATGGTTTTCCGTCGCATGAATGGCTACGGCGAGATTATTGGCGCGCTCGAATATCAGGACAAGCGCATGGAGAACGCCAAAAAAGATGACACTCGCTACTATCACGAGGGGGAATTGAACGAGATGTTCAAGACCCTCCGTATGGAGTCAGATGCGCAGCCGGGCTCTGTCGCCTACGGTCTGCAGGTGTGGGGCTTCGATAGCATCGCTCAGTTCCAGGGATTTGAAGAAGAGTTCGCCGATATCTTTGCAGATCAGGCCGTTTTGGTGACGGGGCAAATGCTGCAGGAGAGCGATCGAGTCACACGGGCCGAGCGAGAACGGTACTTCAACGAGAAAGGCGCAACCGCCGATCTCCATGAGCTGAAGAAAGCGGTTGCGATTTTGCGCTTCTTCCAAGAAACCCTGATCAGTGTTTTCCTGCGACCCTTCATTGAAGAATTCCGCATGGGGATCACCACTGCGCAGCTAAATGACCAAACAATTAAGCTCGCCCTAAAATTCTATCAGGAGGAGCTAAAGATTGGAACCTTCGGACTGCCTGAGTACTACGCCGCTTATAAGCAGGCGAGGGATTATTACGCGGCGATTTTCCCAATTCTCGGATCCGACGATATCCTCGAACTAGATGTCTCGAACCTCGCCGACGATGTTCTCAAATCTAAATTCGAAGAGGAGAGTAACAACATCCTCAAGAACATTCGGGAAACGGCAGATGGGCTAACTCCATCCCGGATTTGGAGCCTTCCTCACGTCATTACGCGCACAAAGGACTTCCTCGGGATGGAAGATTCCAACATGGCGACCAAGCTCCTGACTAGATATCAGAAGGAGCGGGAAGAGAACAACAGTTGGCGCGATAAGGCGATGATGGCCCTCGTCATCGGTCTGACCGTCCTTTCCGTCGCGACCGCCGGAGCGACTGCGCCGTTGGCGGTTGCTGCGGGCACGGTTGCTGGCCTCACGGCAACGACTATTGGAGCGGTCCAAGCCTACGACCAATACAAGGACTACAAATTCGGCCACGCAGCCTCCCAGACCGCCTATGCCCGAGCCAACGCCATTTGCGAGGATGATCCCAGTTTCTTCTGGCTCGCCGTAACCATCGCGATGACGATCCTCGATATGGGCGCTGCAATTAAGTCTTTCAAAAGCGCTGTTGTTGTGCTGCGCGACGGCGCGGAGATTACAAAGTTGCGCCAGACAGCCGCAGAGATTTATGATCAGGCGGAACGGGAAGCCGCCGCCGAGGGCAGAAGCTTGGAGCACAGCAAGCCCGCTTTCATCGAGAGCGTCGTCGAGGCCAAGAAAGCTGCCGACGCAACGGCTTCTGTACGCGGAAAGATTGCGGGCGAATTGTTGGGCGGCACAAGTCAGCGGGTCGAGCTCATCCTCAACAAGGACAAGGAGGCCATGAAGGCGCTCATCCTCGAGCATGGCGATTGGTCGGAGCTTATGACCGCATTGGAGACCGGCAAGGGTGTGGACCACACGTCCGCCGAGGTCGTAGCCAATCTCCGCGAGTATCGGCAGAAATATCTTGCCGAAGCCAAGCAGCTCGAAGCAGCGCGAGCTGGAGAGCTAGCCGTCGCGAGAACCCCCGAAGAAGAGCGGCTCCTAAAGATCATGGAGGATGGAACCGATCTGGCCAGCGCTCAGGTTAGCGCGGCAAGGACGTCGATTCCTAAGGACACGATCGATCAAATCCGCAGCAGCAGTTGGGACGCCAAGATCAATCAAGCCCGGCTGTCCCCCGAGTCGCTCCCCAAAGCCCAACAAGACCTCCTCGAATCGGCTCGAAGGCAGATTATCGAAGAGTCGATGCCAAACATCGAGGGCGTCGAGGCTAAAAACCTCGGCAGCCCCGGCTTCTTCAGCGACAACGACATTACGTTCGTGCCCTCGAAGGCTCCGACAACCCCAGAGGAAGCCGCCGAGGCGATCCGGAAGTGCCAGGAAGCCACCGACAAATTCATGGAGGACATGCGGGGACGCCTGGGCGGTGCCGATCCGGAATTCCACCTCAAGACGAACGCTAAGGCATATCAGGGTCAGGACTTGAAGTTGCCCGATGGCATGAAACCGTCGATACGGGCGCAGGCCGAACTGGCAGAAGATGCCGGCGGCTTTGCCGCCATGGCTCGGGCGAAAGCGGCATCAGGGGATCCTCAAGCTTGGGCGGAATTCCGGAAGCGGGCGGAAGCCGCGATGGAGAAACTCAAGCCCAAAGGCGACGTGGGGGAAGCCGAGCTTCGTCACGTCGAAAATATGCAATCTGCCCTGACGGAGCAACTCACGGTTGGCGAATATCTCGCCAATTCCTCAGCCAGCTTGGTGGAACAAGAGGCGGGCCGTCTGCGAGCGCTCGGACGCCCAGAAGGCAGTATCGCATTTGAGGCTCGTCAGAACGTCTCCAAGGGTCTACTCACCGATCTTGCCG
>JBBSFL010000184.1:0-6226 GCA_038238735.1 Fimbriimonadales bacterium
CCGCGGGGGGGGGGGGGCCCCCCGGGCGTTGGGCCCCCCCCCAACGACGGGGGGGCGACGCCGAACGACGGCGGGGCGGAGACGCACGGTCTTGCGTCTACGCCGAACGACTGCGGTAATCTGCCGACCGGTCGTTCAGTACGGCCGATCGACTGCGAAGCGAGCCCGAACCTATGAGCAACACGTGGTATCCAACCTCCCACGCGGCCCTGCCGCCGTTTCACACAACGTTCGTTTTGGAGTGCAACAATAACGCGGCGACCCTCGCCAGCGTGCTAACCGCTGGCGTTCTGACCCAGATCACCACGAACAAGAATACGGTGACCACGGCGATCAACGCGCTCAGCCAGGCGTCGAACTACGCTTCCGAGGTCTCGGCTTGGGCGTTCATCATTCTGGAAGGACCTCATGGGACTGGGTTGCCGGCGGCTCCGGCCCAGCCCGCGGCGATCACGACGGGGCTCGGCGCGATGGCCGCGATCGAGGACTACACTCGGCGGCTGGTGGCTCAGATCAAGGCGCATCCCAACTACACGGTCGCGATGGGCGAGGCGATGGGGATCGAACCGGGGACCGCGAGCACGGGGACTCCGGCGGTTCGGCCAACCGCGCTTGGCGGCGGGCACGTTCAGGTCGATATCACCAAGGCCGGCTACGACGTGGTGGCGCTCGACAAGCGCGTCAACGGCGGCCCGTGGGCTCCGCTCGCGGTGGTGACGACTTCGCCATACTTCGACACCGCCGGTCCGCTGGCTCCTGGCGTGACTCAGGTGAACGAATACAAGGCCCAAGGCGTCGTGAACAACCTGCGCGTCGGCCCGGAAAGCGCACCCGCCTCCATCGCGACGACTCCGTAAGGGCGTTCATGCAGTCTTGAGGGCCCGGCTTTATTTGGACTCTTCGTCGTCTTTAAGCGAGCCTTCGAACAGCTTTTTGAGGCGTGCGCGCTCTTCACGCTCTTTGGTCCGTTTCTGGACGTCGTCGTAATATTTGCTCTTCCGCTTCTCCTGGGCTTTGAGAACTCGGGAAGTCTCGGAGGGTCGCGAGGCGCTTACGCCCGGGATTCGGCCCTCTGCGAAGAGATAGGCGAGGCCAAGGTGGAGGCACGCGAAGACACCCATCAGCGGCGCCTGGTAGAGCGAGCCGTAGCCGAAAAGCACGATTCCGACGGTGATCCAAGCGAGGATCAGACCGCTAATCGGGAGCACCGCGAATAGCCTGACGCCGGCGGTCTTGTTGCGGACGCACCACAGGATGGTGAGGGCGGCGGTGACGAGCTCCAGCCCGGAGAGATTGGGGCCTGGTTCGAGAATGGTGGTTCTTTGGAGAAGGCCGCCGATGGTGAGGAAGGCGATTCCGGCGAGGGCGAAGGCGAAGAAGGCGGCGACGAATTTCGGCGTCCCGAGTAGACGTTCATTGTCGCTGGCAACCCACCAGAACCAGTAGAACAGAAGGAGGATCCAGACGAACGCAGTGCCGTATCCGTAGCTGGCGAACGGGTAGGTGACGATCCCCCACGGCTGGCTGAAGTCGCTGGCGTAGCTGAGCTTGAAGCCGAACCGGCCCATCGTGAGCCAGGAAACGATCCAAACCGCTCCTGAAAGGGCGAGAATGACGATCGTGGCCGGATTGCCGCTTCGCCGTAGCTTCTGCTGGAGGTCTTGGATTCCGCTCATGGGCTGACTTGCATTATGGCGACAGCTTGAGGCCCTACGGCTTCATGGCATGGGGTTTAGCTCGAGGCTAGCTGGTAGTTGGGACTTCACCGTTTGGAGGGGGCGCCTCGGGCATTCGGGCGTTGCGGTAGTCGGGGCTGAGGAGGCCGAGGAGGGCGCCTCCTACCATGCCGAACCCCATGATCAGGAAGGTGACGGAAAGGCCGACTCCGTCCACCAAGCCGCCCGCCATAGCCATGCCGAGCGGCATGGTTCCGGTGGCGACCATATTCATCACCGAGTTCACCCGGCCCCGAAATGCGTCAGGAATCGAAGTCTGCATGTAGGTCCCGATTGGGATGTCCGCGAGAGGCACGAATATGCCGCAGACCGCTTGGAGCAGGAGGAACACCCAGAAGGTGCGCGCAACGGACATGACCGCGACGAAGACGCCGATGCCTCCGAGGCCGATCATGAAGGTGACGGTCGGGCGCTTGATCTTGAGCTTTCCGACGATCGGCGAGAAGATCACCATTGTCGAGAAGAAGGCGAACTCGCACCAGGCGAGGGTTTGGGGGCGGCCGTCGAACCACCGCTCGTTCGCAACGACGTAGGTCACGAAGAACGGCGCGACCATCAGACGGAAGATGGCGAGGGTGCCGATGAGGACCGTTAGGTCTTTGCGCTTTCGAACGAACGAAATTCCGTCCTTGAAGTCCTGGACAGGATGAGTTTCGTGGATGTCGTCACGCAGGGGGTTGAGGATCGGGAGCCGCAGAATGAAGTAGGCGGAGGCGACGAACGACACCGCGTTGACGCTGATCGCGGTCAGGAAAAACCACTTCTCGGAGATCGTGTAGAGGAGTCCGAGGACGCTCGCGGACAAGCCGAGGCCGATGAGAGGCATCATGCTCTGGGTCGTCATGCTGAGCGCATTAGCCGTCTGGAGCATCTCCTGAGGGACGAGTAGGGGGATGGCGGCGCCTTTGGCGGGCATGAAGAAGCACCGGACGATCGAAAGCAGGCACGGCGTCGTCAGAAGCAGCCAAGTTGCGGGCGTCGGCCAAATGAGCAGGGACAGTGCGAACAAGGCAAGGATGGCGGCGCTTACCAGGTCGCTGGACAGCATGATGCGCCGCCGGTCGAGGCGGTCGGCAAGGACTCCGGCGTACGGCGAGAAAAGGAGATAAGGGATCGCTTCCAGCGCGCCAACATAGCCGACCATCGCGGCAGACCCCGTGATCTTCTTCACCATGAAGAGGAAAACCACGTAGTAGAACGCGTCGCCGAACTGGGAGATCGCCTGGCCGAGCCAGAGATTCCTAAATGGACGGACACGTAAGACTTGCGAGTAACTCAAAGCGGGACTTCTCCTAAGGGCCGGGCGTTCGTGAGTGGAACGGCGAGCGGCGAGGGCGACCTATGGCCGCGCTTAGTGGGAGAAGATAAACATCGCGGTTAGATTATGGCACAACCGGATTCTTGGCGTTTAGGCGTTGGGTCCGAGATTCTATCTGCTTACCGGCGGTCGCATTAGCTCGTAGTCCGGCGATTCTCGGCTTCGCTCACTAGCGGCATCGATCAACCGACTGTTCCAGGAACGAGTTCAGCGCTATGATGGGGCCCATGAGCATATTCAAGAAGATGTTTGGCAAGCCCGACGAGGAGCCAAAGAAGGATCCTTTGCAGTCGCTGGGGATCGACGTGAATGCGCTTATCCAGCAGGCTCAAGAGGCTCAGCGTCAGGGGCAGGCGATGAAGTCGATCTGAGCTTCGGCCTGATGAAGTCGCAGGGCGTGCTCGACCTGCATCCCGACCAAGCGCCGGAGGACCTACAGCGCCGGATGACCTGGTCGATGTTCTGCCAAGGCTGGCTTCCGGTTTTGGCCGAGGAAGACTCGGAGAAGATGATCGCGGATGCGGGCTGAAGGGCGAGTATTCGAAGCTGGAGCCGGTCGAGACCACTCTGAGGCACTGCGGCGGTTGCGGCGGCGAACCGCATATGATTCGCGGGGGCGAAAGCGATGCTTTGCGAGGAGTGCGGCACGAAGATCGACGTCGGCAATCCCGAGGTGAATTGCGCGAACTGCGGCGGAATGATCAGCTTCCCGATCGGCAAGAACCGACTTCAGTGTCCGTTCTGCCAATCGGAAGCTCAGCGGATGGGCTGGTGATTTTTGGGACCAACGTGAATAAGTAAATAAGTGAAGACTCCGCTCTCTGCTTCACGTATTCGCGTATTCGCCAATCCACGGTTGAGCTACTCTCTCTTTGTCGTAATCTTGAGCTGCGACGTGGACCACTCCTTCGGTCGGGGAGCCGTCGAGGAGGCCCGCATCCCGTTCGTGTAGGATTTCACCAAAGTGCCAAGCGGGTTATTCGAGCCTCTAGTGTTGCCGTCTCTGGGGATGCCAGGTTGCGCTAAAACCTGGAAGTCGACCGGCTCCTTGGTCACCATCAGTTTGAAAGTCTGGTTTCCCACGCCATCTTGGTCGGCCGTGAAGAACCAGACATTGACCTGAGAAAGGTCGCCGTTCTCGGCAACGAACCCGCCGTTCTTGCGAAGCCAGAACCACTTACCACCATCGGTGATTGGAATACTGTTTACGTTCTCATTTGGCTTATTTCTCGGCCACAAGGGCTGGACCCCATGCCTTGCGTCAAGCTGAAGCATGAAGATGTAAGGCGGCCACATCAAGGCATTGTCGTTTGAGCCGCTCGCACTGCCCGACGGAATCGCTTTGACCCGGACAGCGAAGTGATCCGTCGGCGCGAATTCCCTCTCATGACCGTCCGCCGGAGCGATCGACTCGAGTTCCTCGACGCCATTACGCACTACCGTTTTGACCTTCACGACCTCCATCACGACCTGCACGTCGCACTGGTTTTCGTTCGTGGGCAGCGTCTCGATCAGTCGGTAGTGGGAGAGCGATGCGAGGTCCGTCTTGAGGAGTTTCGCTCCTTCCGTGGTTCGCGGGTAGTGCTTGTCGAAGAGACCGTTGTGGTCCAGGAGATGCCAACCGTCTGCGTCTACGGTGACCTTGCAGTCTGCTTTGCTGGGGTCGACCCCTTTCGTGTAAGTCGGAGCTGCGGGAAGATCGAGGTCGGCGCGGAGCAGTTTCACGTCATCCTCTTGCCCGATCAAAGCGACGCCGATAGCACCGGGATTTACCGCGAGTGATTCCACCAAAGCGCGAGCGGCAGCGAATTCGGCAACCGGATGGGCTCGGTGCGTCGCATCCGTAAGAGTTACCGTGCACGTCGCCATATCGACGTTGTGCAGCACACCCTCACCAAGCATGTTCTGTGGATTGCTAACATCGCTTCCAGCCTTGAACAGGGCAACCTTCGTGCCCTCGGTCAAGCCGTGGACCTGCCCGCCGTCCATGTACAGGGTGTCGTCGCTGAGACGAATAGGGAAGTACGGCTTGCTCGGATTGGCTAGCTCGCCTGTGAACATAACTTTGCCGGTGTCGCCTTCGAGCGTCGGATATTGGCTTGTCAATGCCCCAAGCAGCGTCATCGTGCTCCTCAATTTTTCATAGAACGACGTGTATGGCTCAGGTGCGGTCTCCTTATCGAGAGTCTTCACGAGAGCTTGAGTGTAGTAGCCGCCATTCTCATCTTCACCTGCCGACTGGGACGCCTGTGCGGCGCAAAGAACCGTATAGCCTTTGAACGAGCCATCGTTCATCGCAGACTTCGTGTCGGAACCACGCGATTTGATGTGGACGGCGTCCAGTTTCGGGCCGCGAGAATGCACCCCCGCTCCCCGGACTCCCTCGCCCGAATGGCAGCTATCGAACGACAGCGTTACGCTCTGCGTCATCTTGGCGTCGGCGGTCGGGGCGAGGCCCCCGAAAAGTACCGCGATCTGGTGCATGAGCAGCATCTTGCTGCGGTCGTGGCCGAGACCGTCGGAGGGCAACAGCCCCGATTCGTATTCGACCGGCTGGCCGCTGTAGACCGTGCCCGCCGGCGCCTTGATCAGGTCTCCGTGTCCCGAGTAGTGAAAAAAGAGGCTAGCATGGGCGTCGGTCTTTCCTGGCGCGATTAGCCAGCTATTGATCGCGTCAATAATCTGCTGCTTCGTAACCCGACCCTTGAGAACCATGATCTCCTCTGCTTTGAAGATGCCGCGGCGGATCAGCACTTGGCGGATCGCTTCGACATCCTTCGAGCCGCTAAGCGGGTTGTCCCACATCCCCTCTTTGCCGGGCGGGTTCACCTTGGAATAGTCGTCGATCCCCACCAGAAGGGCTCGATGGACCGAGCCATCCAGAAACTCTTCCAAGCTTCTAGGAGCGGAACGGGCGCCTGCAGTCATCGCTGCGAAAACGGCGAATACGAAGAGAGCGGCGCGAAGGAGTTTCATCTGTGGGAAATTGTACATGGACTATCCGATGATCGATTGCGGCGTTCGTTACCACCCAATGACAAAGGACCCACGATGCAGAAGTTGCTCTTGACGCTCTGGCTGAGCACGTTGCTAGTCGCCCGTGCTCAAACGGAGGAGCTCTCGACAGTGGCGCAGCGCTCGGCGTTCTATGCTTCCGCATCGAAAAAGATCC
>JBBSFL010000185.1:0-6213 GCA_038238735.1 Fimbriimonadales bacterium
TCCAGAACTACTGGGTGATTATCCACCCGCCGACGATCTTCCTCGGCTTTGGCTCGCTTACCGTGATGTTCGCGTGGGCTATCGCCGCGATGCTGGAGCGGGACGCGGTGGAGTGGATCGCGCGCGTGCGTCCGTGGGCGATTCTTTCCGCCGCGATTTTGGGCCTCGGCCTTTGCATGGGCGGGTTCTGGGCTTACGAGACCCTCGGTTGGGGCGGGTTCTGGGCTTGGGATCCGGTCGAGAACGTCAGCTTCGTCCCTTGGATCTTCACCATCGCCTTCTACCATGGCATCATCGTGCAAGCCGCGCGGGGGCGTTGGATCGGTATCAATTTGCTGTTCGGCGGTCTTCCCTTCGTGCTCTTTGCGTTTGGGACCTTGATGACTCGGTCCGGGTTGTTGGGCGATGCGAGCGTTCACTCCTTCGCAGAGATGAATCGGTTCGCACTGTGGATTCTTGCGGCGATTCTTTTCGTTTCTCTGGGAACGCTCGTCGGACTTTGGGCGACCGTCGGCCGGAAGCTAGCGAGCCTCGCCGCTCCTCCGACCGAGGGGGTCGACCGCGAGTCGGCCTATGCTACGGGCGTCTTGCTGCTTAGCCTTATTGGGGCCGTCGCCGCGCTGGGCATGGCTTGGAGCTTTGTCAGCGCCATTGTCTTTGGCAAGGCCAGCATCATCGAGGCGCATCTGTACCAAGTCTCTTTGGTGTGGGTGTTCGTGCCGCTTCTCTTGCTGCTTGCGATTGCTCCGTTCATCGGATGGCGTCGAGTCAATCCTGGCAAAGTCGCAGCGAGGCTGATGAACGCCTTCGGCGTCGCCTTGGGTGTCACGGGACTGACGCTTTGGCTGATGAAGAACCCCCTTTGGGGTGCGGCGGGAGCTGGCCAAACCAGGCCAGATGCGCTTACCGGGGAACCCGTCTTCGAGCACGCCACCATAACGATGCCCTTTGGTATTCAGGTCTCGCCGCTCACCATCGTGACCCTGTTCGTGTTCCTGGCGTCCTTCACCGCAGTCGCGAACTTCTGGCGACTCGCGGAGAGCCTGCGGCGGGCGAAGCTATCCATAGGAGGCTTTCTCTCCCACGTCGGCGTCGCCGTTCTCTTGACCGGCCTGATCATCTCTCGCGGCCTCGAGCACCACGAGATCAGCGTTGTGCCGAAGGACCATCCCACGAGGGTCCTAGACTACGAGCTGAGCTACGTCGGAATGTCGAAGACCGACCTTTTCGACCGGGACAACCATGTGGAATTCAAAGTCTCTCGAGACGGAGAGTCTTACACCGCGACCCCGGGCCTCTACTACGTGCCCGACCCCGACAATCCTGACAAGGCGATGGTCTGGCCCCATATCCAGCACCACACGCTCTACGACGTTTATTTGAGCGTGGGGGCGCCCGTTTTGTACGCCAACGATCAGCCCATGGTCTTGAAGAAGGGCGAGACCGCGGACCTTGGGTCCGCCAAAGTGAAATTCGCCGGCTGGCACGCTCCTGCCGATCCTCGGGCCGCCGATGCGAAATGGTCGGCCGATGTCGAGATTTCCATCGACGGCAAGACCTTCAAAGCACAGCCTGCGATGCTCCGCACCGAGACGGGTATGACGCCCACCCTCACCCGCATCAATGACGAGTTGTACGTCTCGCTGATCGCGATGAACGCGGACGACGGCTCGATCACCCTGCAGTGGCCACTCGCCGAGCCCCGCTTCCCGGTCGAGCTGTTCTACAAGCCGATGACCTTCCTCGTGTGGGCGGGCGCGGGTATTCTCTTCGTCGGCGGGCTCCTGACCGCCTTCTATCGCCGGTACCGCGGAAAGACCGGTTCGGTGGCCGAAGAGCCACCCCTTGAAGATGCGCCTCTCCCAGCTGCTTAAAGCCAAGCTCCACCACGCCCGCGTCACTTACGCGAATCCCGAATACGTGGGCAGTATCGAGATCGACGGCGCCTTGATGGAGCGCGTCGGCATCCTGGACGGCGAGCTCGTCCACGTCTGGGGCGTCGATTCCCACGCGCGGATCATCACCTACGCCTTTGCGGGTCCTTCCGGAGTCATCGGATTGAATGGCGGGGCCGCCCAATTCTTCAGCAAGGGCGACCGAGTCATCATCGCCGCCTTCGACCTCACCGACGAGCCGATCGTACCGCGCATGGTCTTGCTCGATGAAGACAACCGAGTTGTACGCGAGATGACGCCTTTCTCCATTGTGGGGTGAGGAGCCCGGCATGATCGATTCCCGACGCGAGACTGCTTTCATCGACACGTTCATCGTTAGAGCGAAGTGGGATCGCTACAAATCCCTTATGGCGAATCGGGCAAGACGTCCAAAGATTCTCGACCTGCTAAACCACAACTTGGACTGCGACGCGGCCTACGCACAGGCAGTCGAGGGTGAAGCCGGAGCGTCCTCGCTGCTCTCATGAAGCTGGGCGCGACTGCGATGGATGACGCATATGTCATCTTCGACAATCCGACGCTAGACGGTAAACAGTTGCCATTACGGGACGCCATCGAGGCCATTCATCGCCACATGTTTGGAAGCGTCGTCTGCACCAGTTCAAGTGCTCTCGCCTATCACGAGCCGGAATTCCTCGGCAAGGGAACCAGCTACGTCCTTTCACCGCAAGTTGACAAGATCGAGCGTTGGGCTTGACCGCCTCGAACGTGTATCGCCGCGGTAGGTCACGCAGTCGCCGTCTACACTCCAATGTTCGGCAAAGAAAGAATTTGAGCAATGCCCGATCAGTACGCCTTGTGCGGCAGACCGAGGAGCAACCTCATCTTCACACTGCATAGTGCCCTTTCTCAGATGCTTCTCCATCGCCCGAATCAAGCGCCCCTTGTCGGCCGAAATCGGGACGTGACTGGCCGCGGCCTTCTACGCATTTCTCCACATTCGCCACCTTCTAGAGCTAAGAGTCGTGTAAAGGCCTTGCGCGATGGGGCAAGACGACGTAAGATAGGCGCATGCAGCCTCCGCCGCAGAACCCCTACGGCTCTCAGCCCCCTCAGCAGCCCACATACCCGCAGCAGCAACCAAGCTATCCGCCTCAACAGCAGTACCCCCAGCAGCCCCCCTACGGCCAGCAACCCTACGGCTATTCACGCGAATACCGTCCGGCAGGGGGGCGTTACGGAGTGCCCGGAGCCCAAGTTATCGACTACATCATGGGCATCCTCCTCATGCTTCTCAGCATCGGTGGAATTGTCCTCGGCATCCTCGGCTTCGCAGCGTCGAGAGAGAACGCGGCTAAGGCTCTTGCCGCATCGCCACGGACCGGAGTGAGCGTTGACATGGTCGTCACCTTCGTCCAAATCGGCGCCGGCATCATGATCGCCTGGTGCGTCGGCCTCCTTCTTTGCTCGATCGGCATCATCAGGTTCAAGAAGGCGGGCATGATCGCCTGCGGCGTCATGAGCCTTCTCGCGTTCCTTCTTCTCGGAGCGGGGCTCGGCATTGGCCTTGCCGGAGCCTCGCAGACCCAGGTCAAACTGCAAGGAACAGATCTCGCGATTTCCATCGGCGAAGTGATCATCTGCCTCGTCTACACAATTTACGGCTTTGCCCGAGCAGGAGCAGCAAACTAATGCAACCACCCCAGAACCCCTACGAACAACCTTCGCAACCGCCTTCCTACCCGCCGACCTACGGCCAGCCCAACCCTTATCAGCAAGGCTACCAACGGGGCTACAGCCAGGCCACCGCCGGAGCGATGGACATTCTTATGGGAGTCCTCCTCATCCTGATGTCGCTCGGCGGCCTCATTTTCGGCGGCATCATGCTTCTCGGCGCTGGAGTCGCCGCGAACGGAACGGCCCAGACGAATACCGCGTTCGCAAACCTGCCCTCGTGGTTCGCGGGTGCGGCGGCCGCCGTTGGTGGCATCATGCTCGTCTGGTCGATTCTAATGTTCGTATGCTCGATTGGAATCTTCCGCTTCAAGAAGTGGGCCATGATCACGACCGGAATCCAAGCCTTGATCTCCACGGCATTCTTCGGTTACGGTTTGGTCAGTCTCTTCCAAGTCGGACACACGACCGGCACTCTAGTGACCCAGATCGTCTTCGTCGCCATTTCCCTGTTATTCACAATTTACGGCTTCGCCCGGGCGGGAGCCGCCAACTGATCCCACGGGAGAAGGCAGAACGGTCTTCTCCCTTGCAATTCAACTAAATAGCGCTGTTTAGCCTTCGCTCTCCGTCCTTTAACTGAACTCGTCTCGAGGAGCTCCAAATGCAACCACCAAGCGAACCCCAAACCCCTCCCTCTGAACCTACATCGCCCATTCCGCCATCGATGGCGAACAACGCCTACTCACAGCAGTATCTGAGCAACCCGTACGGGCAGATGAACTCGAAGCATCCCGCGGATCTCCCGATCGGCATTGTGATCATCGTATTCTCGGGACTGGCCATCCTCGGCTCCATTGCGCTAATCGGCCTCGGGGGCGCGGTGGGCGTGGCCGGCGCCGGCACGACGGCGACCGCAGTCGGCGGCAGTGTTGCGCTCATCGGCATGATCCTGCTTGCGGTAAGCGTTATCAACATCATCGGCGCGGTCGGGATTATCAAAGGCGCTCGCTGGGGCTTCATGATTACCGGCATCATGAGCGCGATCAGCGTCGTTCTCGATATATTTCACCTCAACATCCTGGGAATCCTTATCTCTGGAGCGGTTGCCGTGTATTGCTTCCTTCGCCTAAGCGGCCAGCTTGGCGGCAAGCCGGCCTAGCTATCAAGTCTAGAGTTTGGAATTTGGAATCGCCCAAGTGGCACTCCAAGTTCCAAACTCTAACTTCCAAATTCGGAAGCCCACCTTTCTCGAGTCAAGTACACCTTGACCTCGTCTACATACCTTCCCCGCTTCCAAAGACTCTTGGGCAAGGTTCCCCACTCGACAAACCCCGCTTTCGCGAGCATCCGCGCCGATGCCTCGTTCCCGTCGAAGTGCTCGCTCACGAGCATTCGCAAACCAAGGTCGGTAAACGCATAGCGACTACGGATCCGAGCCGCGTCCGTCCCGTATCCTCTTCCGCGATCCTCGACGTCGCCGATAAACGATCCGCACCCCGCCGTACCGTGCCGCATGCTGATCTGATGCAGGCCGCACATCCCCACGTGACGTCCGTCGAGCGTTTCCGTCGCGAAGACGATATCCGTCTCCTGCCCCGCAAGTTGCTTCTCGAACCACGCTTTCTGCATTTCGCGGGTAATCGGCCGGTCGCCGATCAGCAGGGTCGACGTAACATCCAAATCGTTCAACCACCGAAGCGCATTCTCGAAATGCCGCTCCATTTCCAGCGGCACCAGCCGCACCAATTCTCCTTCCCACCCGAATGGCATGGGAAATTATTGCAGAAGCGTGCGCGATTTTGGAATTGCAGATGCCGTAGGGGGGGGCTGGCGTCGTTCGGGCGTTCGGGCGCTCGAGCCGGGTGCTACTGCTTAACGACAATCGAGCCTGCAAGGCCGTAACGCCTTAACACCGCAACGCCCAACGCCCCAAGCCCAAACCGCCAAGTAAACTCCGCACCAGATGGCAGACCGATATGAGCCTTCGACCTTCGAGTCGAAGTGGCAGGAGCGATGGGCCGAGGCGGACTTGTTCGCGACCCGCGAGGAAGAAGGGCGGGAGAAATTCTACGGCCTCGACTTCTTCCCGTATCCCTCCGGCGCCGGGCTCAGTGTCGGCCACTGCCGCAACTACGTCCCGACCGACGTCCTCTGCCGGATGAAGTTCATGCAGGGCTACAACGTCCTCCACCCGATGGGGTTCGACGCCTTCGGCCTCCCCGCCGAGAACGAGGCGATCAAGCGCAAAAGCCATCCCGCGCCGATGATCGACGCGTACGCCGATAACTATCGTCGTCAAATGAACCTCGTTGGCATCAGTTACGATTGGTCGCGCTCCTTCAAATCTAGCGACCCCAGCTACTACAAGTGGACACAGTGGATCTTCGAGCTGCTCTACAAGCGGGGATTGGCCTATCAGAAGGAGATGGCGGTCAACTGGGATCCGGTCGATAAAACGGTCTTGGCGGACGAGGAGATCATCGGCGGCCGAGCCGAACGCTCCGGCGCGCTGGTCGAAAAGAAGCTGATCCCGCAATGGGTCTTCAAGATCACGGACTACGCCCAGCGCCTGATCGACGATCTAGATGACCTCGACTGGCCCGAAGGCATCAAGGCCCAGCAACGCAACTGGATCGGCCGA
>JBBSFL010000186.1:0-6192 GCA_038238735.1 Fimbriimonadales bacterium
AAAATTTTGCCGCCGGGCAGAGCGAGGGCTTCCTCCTCGCCGACCGCGCGAATGCGCCAAGTCAAGCCCAAGAGCCGGACCAAACCGTAGATGATCCAGCTCGCAAGCCCCGGCCGCACCCGACGCCACCAAGCTCTTAGCTTCACGAAATCCAGCCCCGCGCTCGGGCAAGCTCCACGGTTGGGTGAAGGGGATACTTTTCGCAGAGCCGCGCCAGGATCTCGTTGCAGCGCTCCTCATCGCCCTCTCGTTCGAGGCCGGCCAGCGCTAGCATGGCTTCGGGACGCTGAATATCGTCATCGCCGTCCACCACGCTTTGCAAAAGTTGGCGGGAGACGTCCGGAGCGAGCTCGCGGTACTTCTCGGACAACTTCAGGCGAGCCATCGTCGGCAAAAGAGAAAGGCGTCCGAGTTTGGCCAGCCGGCGCAGACTGTCGGTCGAAGGCGCCACTTCGAAGAGGCGAACGAGAGTTCGAGCCTCCTCGTCCTCGCTGCCCAACGTTTGAAGTGCATCTGCCAGCTCCTTCAGGGCGTGAGGATCGTTGGGATGGGTCCCCAGATGTTTTCGCGCCGAAGCGGCGAGTGCCGCCGGGGACCGAGCATTCATCTCTTCCAGAACCTGATGCCCCAACTTCAAATGAGCATAGTCCGGCGCGCGGAAGACGAAGCTTAGAAGCAAGCCAGCACAAAAGCCTCCCAGGTGAGACCAGAAGGCCACGCCTCCAGAAGGATCTCCCAACTTGAAGAATGCTCCGATGATCTGCAGCCCTACCCACAACAAGGTGATGGCCAGGATCGACGCGCCAAACTTCGGAGCCAGCGGAACTCGCAGTCGCAGATAGCGCACTGCGTAGTACCCTGCGCAACCGGCGATCGCCCCGCTCGCCCCAAGCAGCGGAGGCGCGTCTTCGATGCGAGCGGCAAACGCCCAGTGTGCGGCAACGCCCGCCAATCCGCTGGCCAGGTAGACGATCGAGAAGCGAAGCGACCCGGTCGCCAATTCAACGGCAGCTCCGACAGCGGCTAGGAACACCATGTTTCCCAAGAGGTGGACAAGGTTTTGATGCAGAAAAAGCGATGTGATCGCGCTGCGGAACGACGGATGGTCGAGTTTGAAGCCGAGATCGAACGCCAGGTCCGGCTGCCATACGAGCGCGAACGCCGCGATCATGTTGGCGGCGATGAGGATGAGCGTGACGATCGGTAGCCGGGCGCGAACGCTCAAGCTTCTTGCAGCATGTCCTCCGTGATGTCCACGTTTACGTAGGTCTCCTGCACGTCGTCGAGGTCGTCCAGGGCATCCAGCAGGCGGAGGAGGGTCTCCACGGAGTCAGGCGAAAGGTCGGCCTTGTTGGTCGCGATGTAGGTGAGCGCGACCTCGTCGGTTTTGTATCCGGCTTGGGCGAGGGCATCGTTCACCCGGTGAAGGTCTTCGAGCGCGGTGGTGATCGTGAAGACGTCCTCGTCTATGGTCACATCTTCCGCTCCGGCGTCGAGCGCCGCGAGGGTGATTTCGTCTTCCTCGACTCCGCTGATAGGCACCGTGATCTGGCCGATGTGCTTGAACTGCCAGCTCACCGAGCCGTTTTCCGCCATGTTGCCGCCATGCTTGTTAAAGGCGTGCCGAACCTCGGCGACCGTTCGGTTTCGATTCTCGGAATAGCACTCCAGGATAATCGCGGAGCCGCTTGGGCCGTAGCCCTCGTACACGATCTCTTCGTAGTCGGCTCCTGGAATGGCGCCCGTCCCTCGGTCAATCGCCCGCTTGATGTTCTCGACCGGCATAGAGACGCTACGGGCCTTGTCGACCGCGACTCGCAGCCGAGGATTCATCCCGGGATCGCCCCCGCCTGCCTTCGCCGCGACGATAATCTCCCGACTCAGCTTGGTGAACTGTTTGCCTCGAATCGCATCCTGCTTCCCTTTCCGGATTCGGATGTTCTTCCATTTGGAATGGCCTGCCATGGCGCTATTTTGGCACCTTCGCGGGATCGGGGATTTACAGGCTGCTGGACTGCGAGAATTTCGCGTTTTGGATCGGGCGACTCACTATTCGCGACTCTATTACCGAACTCTCTTGGCCTTCTGCAGATACAAAGCCACGCCGAGACCCGCCAGCAGTCCGCCTAATGCCCCGTTCAGAGTCGAGTTGGCAAGCTTGGCGCTGAAAATTTGAAGCGGGTTCAGAAAGAAAACGGCCCCGCCAGCGAGGAAAGCGATGACGCCAAGAACGACCAGCGTGGGATTCTTATTTGCCATCAAGCGAACTCCTTGACCAGCGCCAAGGCCTCTCGAAACTTGGGGTGCTCTGCTGTCTTGAGCCACTCATACGCAAGTGCCTCTGTGTGGATGGGGGCAACGCCCAGATCCCGCATTCTCTCCATACCAAGCTTGTGGCGATCGGTGCTTCTGGCTCCGACTGCATCGGGACAAACCGACACCTCGTAGCCCAGATCTTGAAGATCGAGGGCGGTTTGGGTGACGCAGATGTGGGTCTCGATTCCCACCAGCACGACTTTGGCCCGGTTTCTTGTTTTCATTGCATCAACGAGAGGAGGGCAGCCAACACAAGAGAACGCCATTTTCGCGAAGTTTGCGTCGATAAGCGGAACCAGCCGCGGGTCGGTTGCTCCCATTCGATCGACGTTCTGCTCACTGGCGAGCACGGGGATGGCCAACAGGTTGGCCATTCTAGCGAGAAACTGGGACCGGAGAACGACTCGTTCACCGTCCTCGATACCTGCCATGAACTTTGGCTGGATATCGACGATAAGGAGCTGCGTGTCCTCGGGGCAAAAGCGCACTTGGATATCATGGCGCGCCAGAAGGTTACTTGTCCTGCCGAACAGGCGAACCATCGCGGTTGAATCGACCGTCCTGAACCTAGCATTGACTCTGGATGCCAAGTTGCGTACAATACGAACGGCAGGGGTGCGGCTGGATCGTCCCCGTAGACTAAGGAAGGATATGAACAAGCTAAAAATCGCGGCGAGTGTGGCCGCTCTCGGCATTATGGGCGCGGCGCTCGCGCAGAACAACAACGCTTTCTCGTCGGACGTGACGCTCCGTGCGGGCGGCATCTTCCCGCTCAACGGCGGAATGAGGGCAGCGTCGAATTTCTGGGGCGGCGTCGGAGTCGACTATCGCTTCCCGACCCAGAGCTTCCACATCGGCAACAACTCCGAAACGTACCTCTCGGCAGATTGGTTCTTCCGCGGTTCCAACGGAACCGGCGGCAACGTCTTCCCTGTCGCGATTAATCAGCGATTCTTCACCAACGTCAAAGGCACGAACCTCGAGCACTACGGTCGAACTTATGTTTCGATCGGACTTGGCGCGGCGTTCATCGACATCAATGGCTCGCAAACCGAGTTTATGGGTCGCGGCGCTCTTGGCGTCGAGTTCGGACCTCACGTCATCGCGGAGGCAGTCTTGACCCTGAGCGGCACCACCCGCAACAACGCCTCTGCGAATGCGCTCGGCGTGTATCTCGGCTACCGGTTCTAGAATCTAGTCGAACGTAAATCCGGAGGGCGCTTGACTTCGTCAAGCGCCCTCCCTTTTGTTTGGCCAGTTGGGGACGGCGGGTACACTTTTGCCCCAGTCGATTGCCGCTGGGCATCTTTTCAACGCCGAAAACGAGGTTAGCCTTTTCATGTCCGCCGTTCCTGCAAGCAAGATTTACAACAAGCTCGACTTCCTTAAGCTGATGCTCCTCAGCCGCGAGGGCGACCGCCGCGAGGGCATTCTGCTTAGGCAGAGCAAAGGCTGGTTCCAGGTCAGCGGCATGGGCCACGAGGCGCTCGGCGCGTTCATGTACGCGATGCGCGAGGACGACTGGATCTTCCCCTACTACCGCGACCGCGGGATCATGCTGGCGCGAGGTCTATCCAACTATGAATTGGCGCTGGCCTACTTCGCGAAGCGCGAATCCAGCTCGGGCGGACGCCAGATGCCGGGCCACTATTCGAGCCGCGCCCACAATGTTTTCAGCGTCTGCACTCCAACCGGAGGCTCTCTGTTGCCGGCTTGCGGGACCGCTTGGGCGATGAAGCTCAGCGGTACCGATTCAGTGTGCATTGCGAGCATTGGCGATGCGGCGAGCCGGCAGGGCGAATTCGCAGAGGCGATTGCCTTCGCGATTCAGGAGAAATTGCCTGTCATCTTCGTCGTCGAGGACAACAAGTACGGCATCTCGACCTCCACTGAAAAGTTTCTCCCCTTCAATCTCGGCATCTTTAATCCAGACATCGTTGAGAAGCTGGACGGCCGGTATCCGGATAAGGTCTACGAAGCCGGACGCCGTTCGGTGGACAAGGCACGGCGGGGAGATGGTCCGACGCTACTCTGGTGCGACCTCGACAGGCTGTCCTCCCACACCAGCTCCGACGATCACCGCGTCTATCGGAAGCTCGAAGACATCGAGGAGATGGCCCACCGCGACCCGATTCGACTCCTTGCCGAAGAGCTTATTAAGTCGGGCGAGTTGACCGAGGGCCTGTACACGAAGATGCAGGACGAGGTCGTGGAGCTCGTGGATCAGGACTACCTCAAGGCCGAAAAGCAGCCCGATCCGATTGCCGATGAGGTCATGAACCACAGCTTCGGCGATGCCGCTCCCGCGGAGGCGCCCCCGATCCAACCGGGCCGGATGACAATGGTCGGCTCGATCAATCAAACCTTCCGCAAGTCGCTGGAAAACGATCCCAAGGTGATCTTCTTCGGGGAAGACATCGAGGACCCCAAGGGCGGCGTTTTCGGCATCACGAAGGGCCTCAGCGAAGCATTCCCGAAGCAGGTCTTCAACTCGCCGCTTGCCGAGGCGACAATTCTCGGCGTAGCCGTCGGCATGGCCGCCTACGGCATGAAGCCGGTGTTCGAGCTTCAGTTCATCGACTTCATCTCGCCTGGCTGGAACCAACTCGTGACGAACATGAGCACCCTGCGGTGGCGGTCGTTCGGCGAGTGGAAGTGTCCGTGCGTGATTTACGCGCCCTATGGCGCTTATCTGCCGGGCGGCTCGC
Source organism: Fimbriimonadales bacterium (assembly GCA_038238735.1). Lineage (GTDB taxonomy): Bacteria > Armatimonadota > Fimbriimonadia > Fimbriimonadales > Fimbriimonadaceae > JAFDWR01. The sequence continues at coordinate 5,025 of JBBSFL010000186.1, forward strand.
TATGGCACTCGATGAGCAACGAGGCGTCGCTCGCCCACGTCCCCGGCCTCAAAGTCGCCATTCCCTCCACGCCCGAGGACGCAGCGGGCCTGTTCTGGTCGGCGATGGGTCAAGACGACCCGACCTTTGTGCTCGTGCCTAAGCACATCTTCCGCAAACAAATCGACGTCGCTGTCGTCGAGCCCGTGCCGTTCGGTAAGGCCCGCATCGTTCAGGAGGGTTCGGACGTGACGCTCGTGACCTACGGTAACACGATCGAGCTGGCCCAGGAAGCGGCGAGCAAGACCACCACAAGCGTGGAGATCATCGACCTGCGCACGATCGTGCCGTGCGACTACGAAACGATCACCAAGTCAGTTGAGAAGACCGGGCGTCTGGTCGTGCTCCACGAGGACACGATCACCTGCGGCTTCGGCCAGTGCATCGTCTCGGAGATGACGCGCGTGCCGGAGCGGTTCAATCTGCTTCTGGCGCCACCACAACTCGTGGCGAGGCCGGACGTGCACATCGGCTACAACCCGATCTACGAGTACGCGGCGCTGCCGAATATTCAGCAGGTCCTGGACGCGATTGCGGTGACGATGGAATAGCTTCGCGCTAAAATTAAATTCTCCTTTGTGAGCTACTTGCCGTGACGACCATCGGCTGCGCGCAGCGTCGGCCCTACGAACGATTTGACTGTAACCTCGCGCGGGTTTACCGGCACTGCCCATTGACCTTCAGGTCCCTCCAAACGCTCGTCCACTCGCTCGTCGGGATGACAATTTCTTAGAACTAATATGAGGGCGGTCCGGTGTTTCCGACCCACGATCGTTCTTAAATCGGCATCGACGCGTCCCTGGTTGTGGCGCCGACACCTACGTCCCTTGAAATCCTTAACTCCCGTTTTGGGTGGTTTTAGCCAAGGATAGCGTCCGCCGCCAAGACGCTTTGCCACTCGCCGTTCACAGAGCATAGAAGCTCGCCATGAGGCCCCACGCTTAGGGCGAGACCAGTCTGCCCGTCGGGCAGCATATAGTGCTTCCCTGGCGTGTCGTCGAAAAGGTCCCAGATCGTGGCTAGGTCGGACCAGTCCCGCGGCTCGGGAAGCGAGGCGAGGCGGGCGAGGATCGCGCGTCCGATGTGCTCGGGATCGTACGAGTGGCCGTGGGAAATCTTGGCCGACGTG
>JBBSFL010000187.1:0-6159 GCA_038238735.1 Fimbriimonadales bacterium
AGTCCGGGAGTGAGAATCTAGCCAATTCGGTTGACCGACGCTCGAGATGTTGGTTGTCTAGTGTGCGAAGGGGACGATTTCCCTAGGCGGTGACGTCGGCTAAGACAACCCGAGAACGCTGCCAGTCGCTGAAACGGATCTAAGTGTGCTGGCGGCTCCTACTTTCCGACCGTAGCCGTGAGATAGAAGAAGTCGCCCACCCCACGAGAGACTGTTGTGGGACCTTCGGCCTGAGCCATCTCGACTGTAACTCCGCGTTCGCTGGTACGGCGGAGCACTCGATAGTTGATCCCCTGCCCGTACATCGAGTGGCCCGACCCGGCGACCACCACAAAGACGGTCTTCGCATCGTGTTTGTGCGTGGCCAAATACTTTATCGCGGTATCTGCCATCCCCTCGTCCCAGAGAACTTGTGCCGAGTAGATGTTGTCGCCGGTCGGCCCGGTCATCGGGTGGCCGCCCATCAGGCTCGTGAATAGCGCTCGATGATCAGCGTTCTCCAATGACATATCCCCGGGCAACTGGGAGCGCTGCTCTGCCGAGAGGGCCTCGAAACCGCCCTTCCCCACCGCGCGCACCCAATCCCGAGGCACGTTCAACCCCAGCAGTGGCAGATGATTCTTCCGCACGACCTCCAGGAGGGGTCGATAGAAGGCATAGTCGTAACCCCACTGACCTTTCCAATCCACCTGCTGGAGGAAATTTGGCTCCGACAGTTTGTCCTGAGACCAAAGATCGAGGATCGGCTGCTTCGGGCGGGTGATCATTTCCAGACCCACGATCACCCGCCGATGCCGCTTCACCAGCGCCGCCAGGATGTCCGCTTCAAGTTGCTGATGGGGCGCGGTGGCATGATTCTCGCCAAGAAACACCCAGGACTTTCCGTCTGCGGCGCGCGCGATGTCGTCTACATCTGCAGGCTGCTGCAGGCGCAGGTCGACGAGTGAGCCGGGCTGCACGCTCACCTCGGTCCCGATCGGCAAGCGCATCGGATCCGAGCCCTGGGCAGTCTGAAGATAGAGCGCGGCTGCGAAAAGAAGAGACATGAAGCGATTGTACGACGTTCGACCCAGAGGTAGCCTGAGGCGGTGAGAATCGCGGCGCTGCTTTGGGTTGCGATCGTTGTCGCGGGCTGCGGCTCCTCGACGAAAGTCGCCCAGGCTGATGTCGCCACACAGCCCACGCCCGCCCCCACCGCGTCCCTCCCGGCCGACGCCAACGAAGCAGTCCGCGAGCAGCTTCGTTCCGGCCTATTCCAGCTCAGCGCGGCTCTAGACTCGATCCAAGAAGCCTTAAAGCAGGCCAAGGAGATTCAGAAGGGTTCAAAGGGAAGGCTTAAGGAAGCGATGTCCGAGGTGGTCGATCGGATCGACAGTTGCGGCAGCACCCTCGCCGACCACAACAGCGATCCACCAACCGTCGACGACGTCAAGAAAGACTTCGCCAAGTTCGACGACCAGCGCCTGAAGACGGTTGACGACGTGAATGACACGCTTTCCGAATTGAAGGAGATCAAAGGCATGGTGGGCGGCCTCACCGGCGACACTCCGGAGTTAGAAGACAAGCTGACTCGCCTCGCCGCCCTCGTCGACCAAGCAATGGAGGACGCCTCCGGAACCCTCCTAGCCCTCGGCGGCAAAGAGCAACTGCCGACTTCGGTCCCGACGTCTCCCTGATTCCGGGAGCGTGAGGCTCCGTTCGGGCAAATGGTCAAGCATCAAAAAGATGGTGCCGGGAGCGGGACTCGAACCCGCACGGGTTTAACCCCAACGGTGTTTGAGACCGCCGCGTCTACCATTCCGCCATCCCGGCTGACGAGCAAAGATCGTACCCCGCACGGTGAAGTTGCGGTCGGAGTCGAACTGAAGTTCTGCGTGAGGCAAGGAGCGAGGCTCCGCCCGCTTGAGATCGGACCCGTGAGGTCGACTAAAGGCGGATCGCCTGGATGCCGGATAACACCGCGCTCCTTCAACATCGAACGAGGGATGCACGGAAATTCCATCAAGCACCCGGCCACCAACACCTCGGACCGCCACGCCAGCTCCCTTCGGCCCCATATCCTTACAAAGTAAACTCCGAACCTATGAAGGTCTTGGTTGCGGACAAGTTTGAGACGAGCGGATTAGAGGGCTTAAGGTCTCTCGGAGTCGAGGTCCTCTACGAACCAGACTTGAAGGACGATCCACTCGGCGACCGCATCCGAGAATCCGGCGCCAACGCCCTTATCGTGCGATCCACCAAGGTGACCGCCCCCATGATGGAAGGCTCCCATCTGGGCCTCATCATAAGGGCCGGCGCTGGATACAACACGATCGACGTGGCGGGCGCAAGCGAGCGCGGCATCATGGTCAGCAACTGCCCCGGCAAGAACGCGCTCGCCGTCGCCGAACTCGCCTTCGGGCTCATCCTCGCGTGTGACCGCCACATCCCGGACAACGTTGCCCAGCTTAGACAAGGACGCTGGAACAAGAAAGAATTTTCCAAAGCGAAAGGCCTCCATGGTCGCGTCCTGGGCCTCGTTGGCATGGGCAACATCGGCCAAGAAATGATCGTTCGCGCCAAAGCCTTCGGCATGAACGTGATCGCCTTCAGCCGATGGATGACTCCCGACGTGGCCGCCGCCCTCGGCATCGGCCGGGCCAATACCATCGAGGACCTTGCCAAGATGAGCGATGTCGTCAGCGTCCACGTCGCTCTCACCCCCGAAACAAAGGGCTTCCTCGGCAAGCCATTCTTCGATGCGATGAAGGACGGCGCGATCTTCGTCAACACCAGCCGCGGCGAGGTAGTCGACCAAAATGCCCTCCTAGACGCGCTCGAATCCAAGAAGATGATGGCGGGGCTCGATGTGTTTGAAGACGAACCGGCAGGTGGCGACGTGGACTACAGCGGCACACTGAAAGAGAACCCCCGCGTCTACGCGACCCACCACATCGGCGCGAGCACCGACCAAGCTCAAGAGGCAGTCGCGGCGGAAACCGCACGCATCGTCAAGGAATACAAGGCGACCGGCTCAGCCCCGAACGCCGTCAACATCAAGAAGGCCGAAGTCTCGACTCACCTGCTGGTCGTCCGACACCTCGACAAGGTTGGCGTCCTCGCCGACATCTTCGCCGTCCTCAAGAACGAGGGCGCGAGCGTGCAGGAGATGGAAAACATTATCCTTGGAGGTGCCAAATCGGCGATCGCTCAGATGGCTCTCGACCGGGAGCCGTCGGATGTCGCTCTCGACAAAATCCGTCGTCACTCCTGCGTCTTCGACGCAAGCTGCTTGGCGATGGGCGGCTAGCGGAGCTTGGCGAGCATAGAGTGGCGAGCCACCGCGGACTCTTTGCCCAGTTCGTCGACGCTGACGAACCGGAAGCCGCGCGACCGTAAGTTGTCGATGATCGCCGGTAGAGCTTCGATCGTCTCCCGAATGCCGTCGTGGAGCAGAATGATCCCACCCGGCCGAGCAGTGGCGATAACCCGAGCCGCGATCGTCGCCTCTGGAATCAATCGGTAGTCGCCCGGATCGTCGGTCCACAACGTCGTTGTTAGGCCAAGTTCGGTCGCCGCGTGCAAAACCGCCGGATCGAAGTCGCCGCCCGGAGGTCGGCAGTAGTGTGGCTCGCGTCCGGTCAGCCTGAAGATCGTTTCGCTGCACCGGGCGTATTCTAGACTCACCTGCGCCTCAGTCAGCGCGTCCAGGCAAGGGTGGTCGTAAGTGTGATTCTCGACCAGATGGCCGTCTTCAGCCTCGCTGCGAACGTTTTCGGGATGCTTCTCGGCCATCTTCCCCACCACAAAGAACGTCGCCTTCACGTTGTATCGCCGAAGGGTGTCGAGAAGCCGATCCGTCACCAACCCGTGCGGTCCGTCGTCGAAGGTCAGCGCAATCGTCTTCTCATTCGGGTCGCCCTTCAACAAAGCCAAATAGCCCGCCTTGATCTCCTCCGGCGTCAGCGCTGCTCTAGGCTTCGCGATCCCGAGTTCCTTCACAATCTGCTCGCGGGTCAACCTTCCCGGAGTCGCGGAGGCATGGCGTATGGAACGCGCCCCAAAGGCGGCAAAGGCAACGGCGGTGATCAACATAACGATGGATTTCGAGCGCGTCATTAAAGCTGTTCCACACCCTTCAACACGAACCATCGGCGATCTTATCCCAGACCTTCCCTCGAATTGGGACCTTGCGCCGATCTCCGCAAGGTTAAACGAAGAACCTCGCCTAAGTTACACTAAGGGCCCGTGCTGCTCTCCGTATCCAATGTCGCCAAGCACTTCGGCGTGGACATCGTGCTGGAGTCGGTCACCTTCCGACTCGACCTTCGCGAGAAGGTCGGCCTCGTCGGGCGTAACGGAACTGGCAAGACGACCCTCCTCAAGATCCTGACACAACAACTGGAACCCGACAAGGGCACTGTGAACATTGCGAGGGGGGCGAAGATCGGCTACCTCCGCCAAGAAAACGCGGTTGCCGCTGGGCGAACGGTCTTGCAGGAAGCGCAATCGGCACTCGCGGGGCAGTTGGAAATGCGCCGGAGGCTCGAAGAGATCGAGTCAAAACTCGAGCACAGCCCTTCCGAGGACGACCTCGATGAATACGCCCTTCTTCACGAGCATTTCCTTGAAACCGAAGGCTATTCCGTCGACCACGACGTCCGATCCGTTCTGTTCAGAATGGGATTCGAGGAGTCCGAATTTGAAAAGATGACGGATAAGTTGTCAGGTGGCGAAAGAACGCGACTGGCTCTTGCCCGCCTGCTGCTCGAGGAGCCCGATCTTCTCATCCTCGACGAGCCAACCAACCACCTCGATCTCCAAGCCACGGAATGGTTAGAGGGCTGGATTCGCGGCTACCACGGCGCGGTTCTCCTCGTGAGCCACGACCGAACGTTCCTCGAGAACACCGTCGATCGCGTTCTCGACATGCGCGACGGCACGGTCAAGTCCTATCCGGGAAGCTTTGAGCAATACGTCCGGCTGCGCACAGAAGAGGAGGTACGGCAGGCCGAAGTCGCCAGGCAACAAGATCGGGAGATTGCGAAGATGGATGAGTATGTCCGTCGCTTCATGAATTCCCAGCGCACCGCCCAAGCCCGCGGTCGCCAGAAGCTGATGAATCGCCTCATCGATACCCGAGTCGAAGCCCCCAAGAACGAGAAGGGGATCAAGGGCAACTTCGACAAGGTGCAGCGCAGCGGCGAGATCGTAATCGAGTGCGAGAAATGTAGCATGAGCTTCCAGCTCATGCTTCCCTCGGACATTTTGCCAGGGGATGGGGATCAAGACTTGGATGGTCTTGGAGCGCACCGGCTGGAAGCGGGTGGCAAGCCCCTCTTCAAGGACCTGGATTGGACCGTGCGGTTCGGGGAGCGCTGGGGCATCATCGGCGAGAATGGCTCCGGCAAGTCGACGCTCGTCAGGATCATCCTGGGCCAGCTCGAGGCTACGGGTGGCAACGCTCGTCTCGGTGCGGGAGTCGTTGCGGGCTATTTCCGCCAAGACGGTGAAGACCTCGACCCCGCCATGTCGCCGCTGGATTTCATGGTCTGGGAGTGCGACATGGAGCCCCACACGGCCCGCAACCTCCTGGGCCGCTTTCTGATTTCTGGCGACGACGTTTACCGACCTATCAAGACCATGTCGGGTGGAGAGAAGAACAAGCTATCCCTCGCCCGCCTCACCAATTTGAAGCCGAACCTGCTCGTTCTCGACGAGCCCACCAACCACCTTGACATCGCCTCACGCGAAGCCCTCGTCGACATCCTGCGCGAGTACAAGGGCACGCTCGTCCTGGTCAGCCACGACCGCCATCTCCTCACCGAAGTCACCGATCACACCCTCGACATGCGGCACGCCGGCCCGGTCCTATATCCCGGATCCTACGCCGAGTATCGCGCGCGACAGGCCAAAGGCAACCTCGTCCGGACCCACGTTCAAAAAAAGCTGGCCGAACCAGCCGAGGTGGTCGAGCCGCAGATGTCCCCTCGGGAACTTAGCAAAGAGATAGGCCGACTGGAAAAGCTCGTCGAGCAGTTGGAGAAGGAGGTCGGCGATAACGAAAAGGCGCTCAGGAGCCTGGAAAACGATCTCGCCAACCTCCCTCCCACCGCCGACGTCTTCGCCCTCACCCAACGCCACGGTCACCTCCAAGACCAAATCGCCGGAAGAATGTCG
>JBBSFL010000188.1:0-6141 GCA_038238735.1 Fimbriimonadales bacterium
ATCTGGCTTACGAGCAAATTAAACGGATGCTTAACCCACATCGGGCCCGAGGCACGAGCTTCCGGGCAAACCTCACGGCCGGAGGTAATCCAATAGAGGTAGACCTCGATTGGAATCCTGTAATCAATCCGGGACTACTGGGCTATGGAGTCTATCGGCGACCCTTCGGGAGCCTCACCTTCACGCCGATCGATTTCTATAAAGATCCCCTGGCGTCCCTCTACGAAGACAATGATCCCCTGCTGAACGAGAATTCAACCTACGAATATGCGATGACGTCCATCAACTCTTCCTTCCTGGACGGCAGTTCGCACGGAGAGAGCTCCATGAGCCCGTCGGTAACCGTCACCACTCTTGGAGACCTCCCGGTCGATCCCGTAACCTTCGCACCGGTCACATTCCATTGGCAAAGCGGTTCCGGGGCCACAAGCTACACGGTGTACGTCTATGATCGCTATCCCAGCCTCGGGGTCAGCACGATATGGGACTCGCCCGCCACCGCATCCACATCGATCGCCTATAGCGGTCCGGCTTTGACAAGCGGCCACGGCTACTTCTTTATCGTAGTCGGAACCGTCGCCGGCGGGGGGGCTTTCACTTTGAGCCCCGTGCTTTCCTTCACCGCGCCATAAAGATAAACAGAAAAGCTCCCCTCGCATGAGGGGAGCTTTTGTTTGTTCGCAAGGGCTAGCCTTAGAACTTGATCGTGATCTGCGTGGTGATCAAGCCGCCGGTTGCGCGAGTGCCATTAACCAGCGCATCCGAACCGCCAGGGAACGGGCTGAAACCCGAAACTCCATGGCTGTTGTAGTCGCTGATCTGCCAAAGGAAGCTGAACTTGGCGCGATTGCCCAAGTCCCAGTCCAAGCCGACGTTGTACCACTGCTCTCTCGGTTTGCCGCCGATAAAGTTGCCACGATCTGCAAGATCCCACTGGACCTGCTCCCAACCGAGCTTCAGCATCGCCTTATCGCAGAGCTGGAAGCCAAGGTCGAGCCGATAGTGGTTCAGCTTGTCGTCGTTGGAAAGGCCGACGTCGCCGAAGCGATCCGTCGTTTCGGTTCCCGTGTACCAGCCGGCATTGGCGCCGATCCAGAACTTCGGTGTGAAGTTATAGGCAGCATGAGCTTGGAAGCCCTTGATGTCCGTCGGATTCCACCAGATGCCGATGCGGCCCCAGTCGCCAGGAGCGCTAAACAGGGGATCGATGCGGCGATAGCCCGCACCCAACTCCCACTTCTTCTCCTTCATGTAGTTGAAGCCAACTGTCCAAGCGGCGTCATCCGTTGAGTTGACGCTGTGGCCGCTGTAGTGGGTGTCGCTCTTCGAATAGCTGCCCATCACGCCGAGGTCGCCGAAGTTGAACTTCACGTCTCCGCCGTAGACCGCCGTGCCGTTGATCAGACGAGGCGCCACAGTGGTGCCTGTCGTCACGACGTCGTTGCTGTCGAGCCAGAGGTAAGCAAGATTCAGCTTGCCCCGCGAGGAGAGCGGAACCTTAAGGTTCGCACCCAAGAACTGGTCGACCATCACGAGGTTGCTTTGGAAGCCTCGAGGACGATCCCCGCCCGGAATAAATCCGACGGAATCGCGACCCGTGAACATCGACTGAACAAGGTTTCCGTTCGAATCACGGAAACTGGAGGTCCTGCCGCCGAGAATGTCGAGCTTGGCGCCGCCAATATCGAATCCAAGAATGCCGCCATCGAATGTCCACAACCGGTTGTCCCAACGCTCGTTCTTGAAGTACGGCGTTGTGTCCGGGCGTTGGAAGATATAGGGGGAGATCCTGTACTGGACCCGACCCACTTCCGCGTTGAACTTCAGACCCGCGATTCCCGTGTCGAACTTGACATAGAAGTCTTGGAAGTAAAAGCTCTCGTCGCCCTCTCCGAAGCTGTTGCCCGGAAAGACCTGCGACTGGTTGCCGAATGGAATTCCATTCCCAAATCCAAAGGTGCCCCTCGGCTGCGATGTAAAGCCGCCACGGTTCGAGAAGCCGAGCATGTTGCCCATGACTCCCGTCGCGTGGAACTTGATCGCTTTAGGATCGTCGTTGTGGCTCTTGATCGTAAAGGCGCCCTCGTGGAGAGCCGTCAGATCGCGATTCACGCCGACGAAGCCGGGCGGGTTGCCACGTCCAACGCCTGTGGGCCGGTCGTCGACCGTGACGCCATTGGTGTGGCCGCTGGAATAGCCGCCAAGCCCGAGCATGTTCAGGTCGCCGCTGACATCGAAGTTAGGGAGACGGCCTTCGACTTTGGTAAGTCGATCGCCGATCGCCTTGATGTCCGACTTCATCTGGTTGACGTCGGCGCCGAGGCGAGTGAGCTCGCCGCGGAACTCGTCGATCAGACGGTTCAGCCGAGCGATGTCCTCGCTCTTGATGCGGTTGACTTCGGCGCTAAGCGCGTCGACCTGGGCTTTGAGGGCATCCAGATCGGCTTTGCTGGCGACGTTGTCCATCCGGCGCGCGAGGTCGTCCATTTGCGACTTCAGGGCGTCTTGCTGGGCTTTGAGGTTCGCCCAAACCGCGTGGCAAGCCACGGCGAGTTCGTAGCGAGAGGCCGGGCGGCCGCCCCGGAACAGTCCGTCCGGATAGCCGACCAAGAGGCCGTTTGATTTCATCTCAAGCAGGTCCTTGTACGCCCAGTGGCTAGCCGGTACGTCGGGGAACTGATCTTGAGCAAGCGCAGGGATAACCAGCGCGGCGCCGAGAACGGCGCTGAGAGCGTACTTGAGGGTGCGCTTCATTTTCAGTTGTTGCTCCTATAGGTTGATAAGGGGAGCTTCAGACTGCGCACACGCTAACTCTTCCGAGGCTAGAAACTCATAACTTCCTTGAGTTTCCTATGAGATCCAACCAATTTAGAACCGGCCGGCGCGCATCCTGCTTCTCCGTGACATGACCGGGCACAACCCGATCACAGTGAGTATGCACTAGAACTGCAATGATTGCAAGGGCAAGTGCATCCCCACCTGACAAATTATGACTCGCGAGGGTCAAAAATGGATCGGTAATTGCGATTATTTCGATTAATTTCGCCTTGGCCCCGAACGAAGCAAATCCCGCTGGTGACTGTTTTGAACCTGATTAAGGGGGTAAAACGCTTGGGATGCTTGATCGCCAGTTGCTTCGAAACGACCCCGACTCCGTGCTCGCGGGGGCCAAGCGGAAGGGCGTGGCTGTCGCCCAGTACCTTTCGGAGTGGACTGCGGCGGACTCGGCCTATAGAACGCTGAGGGCGGAATTGGACGAAAAGCGCGCGGAGATGAACCGCATTAGCAAGTCCATCGGTGCCTTGATGGGGCAGGGCAAGCGCGACGAGGCCACGGCGGCGCAGGCCCAAACAAAGGAGCTGAAGGAAGCCATCGCGTCCGGCGAGGTCAAGGAACGCGAGTTGGAAGCGGCTCTAAAGGACCTCGACGTGCAGTTTCCGAACCCGCCCCATGCAACGGCAGCGGACGGGGCGAGCGATGCGGACAATGTGTTTGTCCGCGAGTGGGGAGCAAAGCCGGAATATGCGGAAGCACCAGAAGCCCATTGGGACGTCGCGAAGAGGCTCGGCCTCCTGGATTTAGAGCGAGGAGCGAAGATCGCAGGCAGCGGATTCATCCTCTACACCGGCCTCGGCGCGCGCCTTCAGCGAGCCCTGTTCAACTGGATGGTGGACCACCAGACGCTGCGCAACGGATACCAGGAGGTCTATCCCCCTTTCCTTGTCAACTCCGCTTCCTTGTACGGCACGGGACAGCTCCCCAAGTTCGCGGAGGATCTCTATAAAGCCGACGACGATCTGTATCTGATCCCCACGGCCGAGGTTCCGGTCACGAACATCTATCGCGATGAGATTTTAGAGAACAGCCAGCTAACGATGAAGATGGCCGGGTTCTCCGGTTGCTTCCGCAAAGAAGCTGGGGCGGCGGGCAAGGACACGCGAGGGCTCTTGCGGGTTCACCAGTTCGACAAGGTGGAACTTGTCAAGTACGCCCGGCCCGAGGAGAGCTACGACGAGTTGGAGTCTCTGACTATTGACGCCGAGTCCGTGCTACAGGCTCTTGGCCTGCACTATCGGGTAATGCTGGTGTGCACGGGGGATATGAGCTTTTCGAATGCGAAGCAGTACGACCTGGAAGTTTGGTCTCCCGGCGTCGGGCGCTATCTAGAGATCTCGAGCTGCTCGAATTTCGAGGCTTTTCAGGCTCGGCGGGCCAACATCCGGTTCCGGCGGGCGCAAGGCGAGAAGCCGGAATTCGTGCACACGCTAAACGGCAGCGGGTTGGCTACACCGCGATTGTTTAGTGCGATTCTGGAGACCTTCCAGCATGGAGACGGTTCAGTTCTGCTACCGGAGGTCCTTCGATCGTATGTGGGCGTAGATAGGTTGACCTCCACTACCCATGGCAACACCGCTACACCGTCCAGCCGTCCCTAAACTTCGGTTTTATCAGGTCGTCGAACTCATGCGTGCCCTTGACCTCCATCCGGCGGGCGTCCCATTCCAGGCGCGGCCCGTTGGCCCAGATCGCCAGATTCCCTAAGAGCACCGTCTCCGCCAGCGGACCGGAGTAATCGGGGAAGTTGGAGCGGGCGGGTTGGCCGCCGAGGCAGGCGCGGGCGAACTCGGCCATGTGGCCTGGAGACTCGTCGACTTTGATATCGGGCATCGCCGCTCCGCCGACGAGGTAGTACTCCTCGTTCAGCTCGTTCGGGCAGTAGATCGTCGCCTTCTCGCAAACGAGGATCGAGCCGTTGCCGCCGTATTCGAAGCCCGGCGCGATCGCCGGGTCGGGGCGCTTGCCCCCGTCGCTCCAGTGGACATTGACGGAAGGCCGGCCGTTGCGGGCGCCGAATTCGTAGGTCACCATCGCCCATTCGGGATAGCTGTCGTGGTTATGCCCGCTTGTTGTTGCTTGGACGGCCAGAGGGTCGCGCAGGTCCAGAGCCATGTAAGGGCCGTTGAAGATGTGGCAGCCCATGTCACCGAGGGAGCCGGTGCCGAAGTCCCACCAGCCGCGCCAAGCGAAGGGGTGATAGCCGTCGGCGTAGGGGCGCTCGGGCCGGGGGCCGAGCCAGAGCCCGAAGTCCAGTGTCTTGGCGGGAGTGCCGGGCTGGGGCCGCTCCACGCCTTGGGGCCACCAGCCCTTCGCGCGGTCCGTCCAAAGGTGAACTTCCTTGACGTGGCCGAAGTCGCCACGCTGAACCAAGGCCGCCATCTTCCGCATCGCGGTGGCGGCGGTGCTTTGGTTGCCCATTTGGGTAGCGAGGCCCTTCTCGCGGGCGATGCGGGCAAGCTGGCGGGCCTCCCAGATCGTGCGGCAAAGCGGCTTTTCGGTGTAGCAGTGGAGGCCCAAGTGCATTGCCATCGAGGAGGCGGGCCCGTGGTGATGGTCGGGCGTGCTGATGACGACAGCGTCGATCTTGCCCTTCATCGCCAGCAGCATCTCGCGGTAATCGTCGAAAGCGGTGGCCTTTGGGTGCTCCAGCATGGCTTTGCTGCGATTCGTCGCGTCGACGTCCGCAAGGGCGACGATGTCGCCGTGCTCGGCGGCCAGCTGCATACCGCTCCAGCCCTTGCCGCCGCAGCCGATGATGCCGAAGCGAAGCCGCCCGTTCAGCGGCGGGGCTTCGGCTTTGTCGCCCCGCGGCGCCGCGCCGACTTTGCCGATAGCCAAACCAACCGCCGCCGCCGCCGATCCCCTTAAAACATCTCGCCGAGAAAGCCCACTTGCCATGACGCCAGTTTAACGTTTTCGGACGGTGCGTGGGGTGGGTGGGAGTGGTAACCGTGAGATAACCGGGCCCAGAATGGTCGTCCTCCGTCGGCTTAAGGGCTTCCCCAGCGAACCGGGATCGTCGCAACACGAGTTCCAGCGTGTAGCTCCGTTGCCTCCTCCGGGAAGACAATCAGACAGTCCGCTTGCGAACTTGCATAAACGAGATTCGATGCTCGGCCCTCGAGCGGCGTCACTTCAAGGCCGGTTGCCGTGGGAGTTGTCCGCCCGCGGATAAACTCCGTTCTTGCTTCAGACTTGTTGACGGTTGACCCTAGAGTCGCTTGTCTAGTATCGGGCCAAGGGCTAAGTGCTCCCAAAAGGGCGAAAAATTAGGGCCGGACAAATATGAGAAAGGTGACCCAG
>JBBSFL010000189.1:0-6109 GCA_038238735.1 Fimbriimonadales bacterium
CCCGAAGTCTTCGATCAGCTTCGTTAAGTTGGCGCAAGCCTCTGAATACTCGCGAGAATCCAGGCCGGGGAAGAGGATGTCGAGGTCCCAATCGACGGGCAAAGCGGCGATGCTCATGCCTCAGTGTTGCCCAATCAGAGCATCCGGCACAAGAGACAAGCTAATCTTGTGCTATGCCGTCGGTTAAGACCCACCTCGATGAGGTCGATGTCAAGCTTCTGTCGCTTCTCCAAGCGGACGGCCGGATCACGAATGCCGATCTTGCCAAGGCGGTCGGCCTGTCGCCCCCCTCGGTCCTGCAACGTGTGAGGGCTTTGGAGAAGGCGGGCCTGATCCGCGGCTACCACGCCTTGCTCGATGCCGACCGCCTGGGACTGAAGATCACCGCCTTCGCCGGCGTCCGACTTACGCTTCACCAAGAGCAGCCGATCGAACGGTTCCGGCGCAGCATCCAGGACATCGAAGAGATCATGGAGTGCTACCACGTGAGCGGCGAATTCGACTTCATGCTGAAGATCGTGGTGCGCGATATCCGTGCCTACGAGCAGTTCATTCGCGAGAAGCTTAGCAAGATCAAAGGGCTCGAGCAAATCCGCACTTCTTTTGTGTTGTCCACCACCAAACACACGACCGAATTTGGACTGTGATCTGACATTTGCCAGCAAGAATGCTGCTTCTATTGCGGTTTAATGCAGCGTTCATGGTGGCCGAGGCGTACGGACTGGTAGCCTTCTGATGGAGATGCAACGATGCATCTCTGGAAAGACCTTATGCGAAAAGCCTTTACCCTTATCGAGCTCCTCGTCGTCATCGCGATTATCGCGATCCTTGCTGCCATCCTATTCCCAGTTTTCGCCCAAGCCAAGCTTGCGGCCAAGAAGACTGCCGGCCTCAACCAGACCAAGCAGATTGGCCTCGCGGTCAACATTTATCTTTCTGATTCCGACGATGTGCTCATGCCTTATCGGCATAGCGTCGCGAACGCCCTTCCCGCCATCAATCCCACGTACCTCGCGTACCAGGCTGCGGGCGACCCCCGAGCCGCGACAATGGCGTCGCAGGGCAACACGACGATCCATGCGATCTTCTTCAACCAGATGCTTCAGCCGTACATGAAGAACGACGACATCTGGAAGGCGCCAACCGCGAACAATGCTTGGGTCAACTTCCAGGATAAGGGATCTTGGGATGTTGGCTTCCACAGCTATGGCGGACAGAATTCCTACGCGGCGAATAACTACCTGCTGAAGTCGAATGCGGGCGTGTCGGCAACTTCGGTCTCCGAAGTCTCGAACACGATCCTTGTGATCGACGCCACGTACTACAATTCGCTCCCAGCCCAGCCGCTCTCCGGCTTCTGCAAGATCGGTGGCTACGACCCAACCGGCGGTAACGCGGCTAGTTCGTACTACCACTACTGGAAGCACCTCGGCAACAATGTGCTGAACTTCAGCGCTCTCGGCAGCAACGATCCGGACAACGCGTCGAACGTGCCTGTGTTCGATCAGATCAAGGCCCGGTACAACGGCCCGTTGAACATCGTCCGCGTAGACTCCAGCGCCAAGGCCATCGATCACAAGACCCTCGTCTACGATCTGCGCCAGAAGCTTGACAAGTCCATGTGGAACCCGCTCAAGACCCCCTGCGAGCCCTAGGCTCTCTCGGTTGAAAAGAAAAGCCCGGAGGAAACTCCGGGCTTTTTTGTGCCTAAAGTTAAGAACTGATTGCGATTTGATTAAGGATACGCGGGCTTAACTTGGCCTTAGCAAGGCATCCGCATTCTGAATACGACGGCGAGGCTCCAGCCAATCGCCAACGAGGAACCACCATGCGAAAAGCCTTCACCCTTATCGAGCTTCTCGTCGTCATCGCGATCATCGCGATTCTAGCGGCGATTCTGTTCCCCGTCTTTGCCCAAGCTAAGCTTGCTGCGAAGAAAACCGCGGACCTATCGAATCTAAAGCAACTCGGCGTTTCGACCAAGATCTACCTGGCCGACTATGACGACACACTCTATCCGCACCGTTTCAACTGCCCCGGCCCGGGAGCGACCGCTGTCTGTCAGCAGTATCTCGACGCGTCCACGCCGACCGGCTACACGACGGAGGGTGCCCGACTCGCGGGCAACGGCGATGGCGCTCTTAAACGCTACTACTGGATCTTCCTCCTGAAGCCCTACACGAAGAACAACGGAATCTTCGTGAACCCCGCCGGCGACAACAAGTTCACGGCGGATCAGGGCCCCATTCTCAACTGCACCGGCGCGGGCTGCACCGGAAACAACTACGGTGGGCAGAATAGCTACGGCCACAACGATGCTTGGCTCTCGCCTGCCGGCGCATTCAGCGGAGCCACGGGACAGCCGGCATCCGTATCGGAAACGAGTGTTCCGAATGTTGCGGGAACGATCGAGATAGTCGATGCGGGCTACTACGGCGCGGTTCCGGACATCGCGAACGAAAGCGGTCTGTTGGACACCTCGAAATTCGCTTCCGGCGAGCAAGCTGCCCTGTTGACGAACCTCGATTCTCAGGGGGCGCAGTATCGCTTCTATTGGAAGAACATCGGCGGAGCGAATTGGAGCTATTCCGGAGGCGAAACGGCTGGCAGCCACCCGTTGTCCTTGGGCAACACCGGGATGCCGCAACTTGCCATCGAAATGGGCAAGAAGCCTTACGGCGGAAAAATCAATGCGCAGTTCGTGGACGGCCACGCCAAGTCGATGGACTACAACCGAGTCGTCGGCGACCCCTGTCTTTGGGTTACCAAGGGCGTCGCAGCCTGCGGAAACTAAAACCGTTTGCTTCAGTGCATGAATTCGCCCCGGCCGACTGGCCGGGGCATTTTTTTTTGCCGGGCTAGATCTTGTCGATGACTTTGCGGACGGCGTCTTTGGCCTTGCCGACGCCCTCCGTGATCTTGCCTTCCGTGACCTTGGCGGCGCCTTCGGCTCGGTCGGCATTAGAGCCCGTCAGATCGCCTTTGGCTTCCTGAAGACGGCCTTCCACCTGCTTAACTTTCCCTTTCACACGGTCTTTGTCCATTTGCGGACCTCCTCGACATCGAAGTCAAGGGTAGGACTTGGAGCGGAGACAGACCGTTCCCTAATCGGGAACCGAGACGGAAACTGCGGCTTTCGCGCGGCGCGACTTCGGGACCTGAATCGGTTCCTCGGGGACGAGGCTTAGGATAAGCGACTCGACTCTAGCGCCGATCTCGTCACGAATCTTGCGGAACTCGCCGAAGGTTTGGCCGGCAGGGTCGGGAATACCCCAATTCTCGGAGGCGAGGAACTTGGCGGGCGAGCCCTCCTCACTGATTTCTCGCCCCATCGACACAATTTTCGACGCGCGCTCCACCATCTCCGGCTTTAAAAGCTTGGGGACATGGTCCGTGATCGGAATCCCCACCTCATCCATGGCTCGGATGGCCAGCGAATAAAGCCCGCCGCCGCCGCGCGTCCCCGCGGACTCGGCCCGAGCGTCGAGACCCCGCTCGATCGCCTTTGCGTTGAAGAAGGCTTCGGCCATTTGGGACCGCCCAGCGTTTTGAACGCAGACGAAGAGAATTGTTGTCATGGCTGCCGGCTAAAAAATGCCGCCTAGCTTCAGTCTGACAGCTTTTGCGTCTCTTGTCGGAATCCGAGTTCAAAAGCGAGTGAATGGTAGCGGCGACCTGACTTGAACAGGTGACCTAACGGGTATGAACCGTTCGCTCTAACCAACTGAGCTACGCCGCCACTTGAGCCTGAAAATCTTACCTCAGCCGCGATCGATGGTTGACAAAACCGCCTCCCGGAGAACATAGACAACGGAGACAAGCGAGTCAGTCGCTGGCATGGCTGGAAGTGCCGCCGTTCCGGCGGCACTGGCAAAAGTGGGCGCGAATTCATTCGCGCTCCAAACGCCAAATCGGCCCGAGCGAACCAAGATCCGCTCGAATTCTCCGAAACAGGCCAGAAACTAGGCGGAAACAAGTCAGGAAACTCAGAAAACAGCCGCCAGCAGAGCACTCTCTGAAGCAAGTCAGGTTCAAAACGCGGTGCAAAAGCAAGAGGAAACGAAAGTGGATCAGAAATTCAGAATCTCAGAAACAAGCACCGAACCGCGCTACTGCAGCCCTCCCTTCCTAAGCTTCGAAGGGATAACTCGGAAGAGTGCGAGCAAGCGGCTTATCCGAGCGGTAGCCAAGCTCGTACTCGGCCTGCACCAGGGTGTGAATCTCGTGCGTGCCCTCGTAGATCATCGCCCCCCGCGAGTTGCGGAAGTAGCGCTCGACCGGAAACTCGTCGCAGTACCCGTAAGCGCCGTGAATCTCGACCGCCTTGTTCGCGGCGTCGAAGGCGGCCGCGCAGTTCGTCCATTTCGCCATGGAGACTTCGCGCGTGTGGCGCTGGCCGGTGTTCTTCATCCAGCCGACCTTGTAGTACAGCAGCCGCCCGATCTCGCGGCCCTGCACCATGGAGGCGATCATCTGCTGGACGAGTTGCTTCTTGCCGATGACCTCGCCGCCCACCGCCCGCTCGTTCGCGTATTTGGTGCAAGCGTCCAGGCAGGCGGTGATGATGCCGACGGCTCCCGCGGCGACTGTGTAGCGGCCATGGTCGAGGGCCGACATCGCGACTTTGAACCCGTCGCCCTCTTGACCTAACATGTCTTCTTTGCCTAGCTTGAGATTGTCGAAGAATATCTCCCCCGTGTTACCGGCGCGGACGCCGAGCTTGCCGTGAAGGGGGCGCGAGGAGAAGCCGGGGGTGTTGCGGTCGACGATGAAGGCGGCATGGCGGGATTTCTCTCCAGACTCGGCGAGCTTCGCGACGACGAGAAATTGGTCGGCATAGTCGGCGAGTGAAATCCAGGTTTTCTGGCCGTTCAGCACGTAGCCCTCGCCGTCGCGGCGGGCGGTGGAGGTGATGTTAATCGCGTCGGACCCGGCGTTCGGCTCGGTCAGGCCGAAGGCGCCGATGCGCTCACCGGAGGCCAGCTTCGGGAGCCAGCGTTGCTTCTGCTCGTCGGTACCCCATTGCATGAGGGTGAGGCAGTGCAGGCCCGAGTGGACAGACATGACGACCCGGGCGCTCGTGTCCGCTCGTTCCAGCTCTTCGCAGGCGATGCCCAGCGAGATGTAGTCGGTGCCGCTTCCGCCATATTTTTCGGGCAGACCGAGCCCCATGATGCCGCCTTCGGCCATCTTGTCGAGCATTGCGCGGTCGGCTTTCGCCTCACGGTCGCGCTCCCTCAATCCAGGCAAAATCTCGCTCTGCCCGAATTTGTAGGAGGATTCTCGAATGAGCTCATGCTCGGCGGTGAGGCTGAAGTCCATGCCCTAAAGCGTACCGGGCAACGTCCGGTTCTTGCCAAAGGGCATGATTCCCGCGGTTGGTTACGCCTTGCGGCCGCGGCGTCGTTTCAGAAGGAGGCCGAATGCGCCAACCAAGACCAGCAAACTGGTGGGCTCGGGGACCGCATCGACTCGAATGATCCGTCCGTTCGTGATATCGGTTAAATAGAGCGCGCCGTCAGCGCCCTGATTGAACGACACGATGGACCCGTTGCCGATCCCGGCAAAGATCGCGGCGGAGTGGTCGCGGAGATCGCTGACGCTGACGGTACCGACTCCGTCGGTTACGGCGAGGGACCAGATCTTGCCCTGCACATAGTCACCGAAGAAGTATCGTCCGTCGAAGAACGTTCCGAGTTGGCCATTGCGCAATCGGCGGCCTCCCGTAATGGACGATCCGGAAGCACCGGCGACGTACTCGAACACGGGGGGCGACATCGGATTAAACGTCAAGTTCGGCTGATTGGTGTGCTCGAGGGTTCCTTCCCAACGGGGCCAACCGAAGTTCTTGCCGCCCACTCCGGCTGCCGTCCAGTCGATCTCTTCGTGTGCTGCCGGGTTCGGGCCCTGTCCAACGTCTCCGATCCACATCGAGCCGTCGTTATCGAAGCTCCACCGGAATGGGTTTCGGTTTCCGAAGTCCCAAATCTCGCCTCGTGCGGTGATCGGACCGTTCGTTCCTACGAAGGGGTTGTCAGCTGGGATGGCGTAGTTATTCTCGGGGTCGCCGGGTAGTGCGTCGGCGCCAAAGGGGTTGACTCGAATCATC
>JBBSFL010000190.1:0-6104 GCA_038238735.1 Fimbriimonadales bacterium
AACACCAAGAAGCTGACCGACCTCGCCGCCAAGACTACGCTTACCGCGGACGAGAAGGCGCTCGTCACCGATTTGAACAACCGCAACCTCGCCACCCGTCAAATGGCACAGGGCTGGGCGCAGGAGTTCCAGCAGGAAGTGCAGTCGTATGGCGAAAGCCAGTACAACTTGACGATGGCTCGAGTTCAGGCGGCGATCGAGGAGACAGCGAAGGCGCAGGGCTACACCGCCGTGTTCGACACTCGCTATGCACCTTATGGAGCCTCCGACCTGACCGCACCCGCCTTGGCAGCGATGAATGCGAAAAAATAGTCTATTCCTAGCCTTGGGAATAACGCTTGTAATCTCGGGCTGCTCTAAGCAGCCCGAGGTTGTTTACGTCGACCTCCCCGAGGCTGAAAGCGCCTTGGCCCTTCCGCCGATAACGCTTCCCGCGCCCCCAGCAGGACAGACCGCCGCTTCGCTCACCCTTCCGTCGCAGCCGAGTGCAGAGATCCTGCTCGATACACGTCCTCAACTCGCAAATGTCCGAAAGCTCATCGATCAAGATCGCCGCCACGCCCACCGCTCCCTTGTGCGGCAGTATTCCATCGAGAGAAACGCGGACATCGACGATCTCCATCAGCAGAAACTCGCCGGGATCACGACCGTTCAGGCTGCCCTGCGCGAGAAGGCCACGAGCCAGATCCGCGATCGGTTTAACCAGTACGCCGGGGTGAGAGGGCCAATGCTCACGAAGGTGTCGTCTCTGGAGGCCTTTCAGCCTTTCGTGCGGGGCTCTCAGGCGGAACGCACCAGTCTTGCGGCGGCAGCTTCAATACGCGCCCAGATCGCCACGTTGGATGCCGAGTATTTTGCCGACCGCCGAAACATCCAGGCGCAGGTGCGTGCCGGGGTCGACGCCGAGTTGACGAGGATCGCCCGAGACATCGCCGACTTGCGCGGCCAAGCCGATGAAGAGGCGGAAGGTGCAGCGACCCGCCAATTGCAGGCAGCCCATGCGCCTCTGCCGATCCCGATCGCCGAAAGGGTACAACTTCAACCAGTAGGCCCACGAACGATGACGGTCGCGGGCTCTGCCGGACCCCCATCTCCGCCAACGCCTCCCCAGGGGCTCCCGGTCGTTTCGCAGGCGAAGAATCGGGAATTGCTTCTTCGACAGGTCCGTCTTTGGGCGCGGACGAATGGCTATGTTCTTCAGGAGCAAGGCCGCTCCGGCCACAATCACACAAGCGAGTTCATTGAATGGATGAGGGATCGGCAACTTGGACGCTAGGAATGTTGGCCACGGCTATCGGCGGCGATCTTCACGGACCGCCCGACCTTCCGATCTCGGGCCCCGTCTCGGCCGATTCCGAATCGCCTGACGGCATCGCCTTTTGCGAGTCGGCGGACTATCTGTCGCAGTCTTCTGGCGTCGGCGCTTTGGTGCTCCCTAGGGACTTGGAGTCTGAGAAGCCGCACATCAAGGTCGACCATCCCCGACTGGCCTTTGGAATGCTGCTCGCGATGGCCGACCGGCCTTTGCCCCTGGCTCCCGGCATCCACCCCACCGCCGTCGTCCATCCGACCGCTCAGGTCGATCCCGACGCTTCGATCGGCCCCTATGCGGTCATCGAGGAGAATGTGGACGTCGGCCCAAAGGCTCGAATCTTTCCGTTTTGCTACGTTGGCGCTAGGTGCAAAGTCGGCGAGGGCGCCACGCTATATCCGCATGTCGTTCTCTACAAGGACGTGACTCTCGGGAAGCGGACGATCATCCATTCCGGCGCAGTCTTGGGGGCCGACGGATTCGGATACGTCTGGGATGGCCGCACGCGAATCAAGGTCCCTCAGGCAGGCGCAGTGGCCCTTGGCGATAACGTCGAGATCGGAGCGAACACCACCATCGACCGCGCCACCACGGGAGTTACAAAGATCGGAAACGGGACGAAGCTAGACAATTTGGTTCAGCTCGGGCACAACTGCACGATAGGGGACGACACCGTAGTCGCTGGCTTGAGCGGAATTTCAGGGAGCAGCCACATCGGTTCACGTTGCGTCTTTGGGGGCCAAAGCGCTCTCGCTGACCACGTAAAGATCGGCGACGACGTGACGTTCGGGGGACGGACCGCAACCTCGCAGGACATCACGGAACCGGGTGCCTACCTGGGCGTGCCCGCGATGCCGGTCGGCGACGGTATCCGCGCGATGATGCTATCCACAAAGCTTCCCGAGCTCTTCAAGCGCGTCAAGCAACTGGAGCGCGCTCTGGAAAAGCTGGAGAAAACCTCCGAGTGAGGGGCAAAACGCTCGCCGGTATCGCCGAGTTCGAAGGGCTCGGCCTGCATAGCGGGGTGCCGGTCACCGTCCGCGTTCATCCAGGCGAGGAAGGAATCTTTTTCCGATGCGGTGATGGCCGATGGAAAGCAAGTCCGGAGAACGTGACGGATACCACGCGCTGCACCCGTCTCGGCGAGGTTTCTACCATCGAGCACATCATGAGCGCCTTCGCTGGGCTCGAGATCACGGACGCTGAAGTGGAACTGACGGCGGGAGAACTACCCGCTCTTGGCGGCAGCGCGCGAGGCTATGTCGAGGAGCTCCAGCGGGCGGGGCTGCAAGATCTCGCGGAGCGGGAATTCCAGAAACCGTTCAAGAGAATCTATCTCCATGAGGGCGACGCGAAAATCGCGATCGCGAGTGGCGAGGGCCATTGGGGCTTCACCTACGACGCCAAAGAGCGCTGGCCCAACGAGCAATCGTTCGAATCCCTCGACGTGGTTGGCCAATACGCCATGGAGATCGCCCCCGCCCGAACCTTCGCGCTAATAGAGGAGATACCGATGGTCGTCCAGATGGGACTTGGGAAGGGCTTAGACGAATCGAGCGCGCTCATTTTGGGAGAGGGCGGCTACAAGAACGACGCCCTGTTCGATGACGAGCCTGCGCGCCACAAGCTGCTCGACTTCATCGGGGACCTGTACCTTGCCGGTGTCCCCATCCGGCTCCTCAACGCCACCGCGCGGGGCTCCGGCCACCGGACTCACGTGATGGCGGCCAAACTCCTGCTCGACCACCTGACCGCTTAGCCGCCTTCCCTTCTGGAATCGCAAAAATAGTAAGCGGGCGCAAGTGCCAGGTCCAAAAACGACGATAAACTAAATCAGGAAGCAAGCCATGCCCTTACAAGTCGTGAACCTCGCCGCAACCGCCTGCACCTTCGGAATGGCTCCGGGAGTCCTCATGGTGACGCCGGAGAAGCGCGTCAATTGCCTCAGCGGAGGAGCCCCCGCCGCCAATATTCTCGATTTCGTCCCGATGAAGAACATCATGCCGTTCGGCATGTGCTTCTCGCCCAGCAATCCCGCGTTCGTCGCGGCAACTTCCGCCGCTCTGGGAACGCCCACCCCCGTGCCCTGCCTGCCCATCGTCACCAGCCCTTGGACGCCCGGCGCTGCACAAACCCTGGTCGGACCAGCGCCCGCGTTGCACCAGCCGTGCGTCAATAACTGTATGTGGCTCGGAGTGATCTCGATAACGAGCGCGGGTCAGGCCACCGTCAACGTCAACTAGCAGCCTTCCTTGCTCATTGCTAGGCTCGGAAGCGAAAAACGGTCGAACCGATCAGCACCTCGTCGCCATCTCTTAGGATGGCGTCTCCGGAAATTGTCTGTCCGTTCAAAATGGTCCCGTTGGTGCTTCCAAGATCACAAAGAACGGCGACTTTATCGACGACGGAGATCTCCGCGTGCCGCCGAGACGCTCGTTGATCGTTGGCAAGGTCGATGATCGAAGACGGGTCGCGACCGATTGCACACCGTCCGGACGCCAACGGGATTACTTGACCACCAAGGGTCTCCAATCTCAATGTGCCCGCGGCTTGAACCGGGTCGACTTTACTGAGGAATGACGGCGCCACGGCCGGCCGATATCTGGGGCGCGGACCCCCTCGAAGTTGGTTGTGCCTCTCTCGCGACAAAGATCGTTCCAAAAACAGCAGACTGTTTTGGCCGATTCCAATGCGGTCGCCGTGGGCCAACTTGCTTACGTTCGAAGACACGTCGTTAAGGGCCACCCCACCTCCTTGCGGAACAAGCCAGTACTCTTCGTTGCTGGTCGCTGTACTCAAGCTCGATTGAAAGTTGCCTGACGAGGCCCTTTAATCTTTCTGAGTAGTCGCCTGGATCTCCGGTGACCTTTGCGAACTCCGGTAGAGGTTCGCCGTCGGTTTGGGTGACGTCGAAGACATAGACCACGCGGAACCGGATGGACTTTTCCTCGTCTTTGTCGCCCTCATTCTTGGGCGTATCCGACTCTTCATTTTTGAACATCATGGGTGCGAGAATCGCAATTCCCTTCCCCCCGGCCTTGACGTATCGACCGAAGGATTTCCATGTATTGAATCCTGCGACGTGGCTTGCGTCTGGCTTCTGAGCCATGATCAGAAGCACGTTTCCCAAGACTGTATCGGTGGAATTTTGCCATTGACGAGAGAAACTCGGTGAGCTGCTCACTGTGTCCGGAATCCAGATTCTCGGCTAGTTGATCGATATGCTTTTCGATGATGTCTTTGGCTTGGCCAGCCTTCACGGCTCGTTCCTTTAAAAGTGATTTCTCACCTATCGGGTCGAGCGCCGGATCTGGTTCGAGGAATTGTGTTCGGACGTCCGAACACTCTGCTCCAGACTTTTCCATAGGCGTCGGGCCTGAGCAGCACTTCAAACATGCAAGTCGAAGGCGGTTCCTGTGGGAAAGTCTGGAGTCTTTAAGTCACGTCGCAAACGGCCCCTCCATAACCCCTCGAAAGGGAAGGGTGTCGTATGGAGGAATCGCGGTTTGTTCAGAACCAAGAAACAAGTCTGAGTCTCAATGATTTAATGCCTCCGGTGTTCCGAGTTCAGCTTGTGAGGGAGGCCGGGGTCAAGCGAGCGGAGATTTCTGATCCTCAATGACGCGGTGGCGGTTCTGCGGCGGTATTTGGAGCATGAAGACAGGGAACACTTCGTCACTCTCATGCTCGACGTGAAGAATCAGGTGATCGGGATTCACACCGTGAGCATCGGAAATCTTAACAGCGCGATAGTTTCTCCCCGCGAAGTCTTCAAGGCCGCGATTCTCGCGAACGCCGCTTCAATCATCCTCGGCCACAACCACCCGTCCGGAGATACGACTCCTTCACCCGAAGACATCCAGGTCACCGAAACCCTTCACCAGGCGGGGAAGCTTCTCCATATCGACGTGCTCGATCATGTGATCATCGGCGAAGATGGCGCGTTCTGTTCGCTCCGCCGCGATGGTCGGATGCCCCGCTAATCGGCAAGGGCCTTCATCAAGGCGTCTCGTACATCCGTGTAAAACTGAATGTCGATCTTTGCGGCTAGCTCGTCCGGAAGCTCAAAGAGTTGCCTTCGGGCGGATATTGGGAGAAGCAGAGTTGTCGCCTGTTTTTCAATCGCAAGTTCAGCAACGCTCACCGGGTTGTGGACCGGGTCAACGGTTCCGCCTAGATTGAGAGAACCAACCGCAATCAGGCCTCCCTTCAAGCTCTTTTCCAGAAGCCCGCTGCACATTGAAAGCAAGGTTGCAACTCCTATTCCGGTGCCGCTTCGTGCGGCGTCAAACGCTCTGAGTTGAATCGGAAATTCGTGGTGACGCGGGTCGCGATCTCCAACCAGCTCCTTGCTCCGCGTGTACAGGTTCTGCTCTGCGAACCGGACACTTTCGCGAAATGCCGGGGGAACAGGATGGTTGAGAATTTTTGCCCCTGA
The DNA here is from genome assembly GCA_038238735.1 of Fimbriimonadales bacterium. Lineage (GTDB taxonomy): Bacteria > Armatimonadota > Fimbriimonadia > Fimbriimonadales > Fimbriimonadaceae > JAFDWR01. Next base: position 5,751 of record JBBSFL010000190.1, read on the forward strand.
GCCTGGTCCGGCATTGATTTCGATTCGGAAAAGGCCGGGGTGCTCGTCGGTCGTACCTGGAGTAATTGCCCACACCTGGCCTGGCGGCAACGGGTCGGTTCCGATACTGTCTTCGCTTGCGATCTCGGGAGTCGAAACGAACTTCTCCACGCCGTCAAGACCTAGCGTGTAGCTGAACTGCGTATTCCGGAACTCAGCGGCTCCGATTCTCTTCTGTTGCTCCTTCACTCGCCTTCGGCACTCTAAAGCAAGCCTGAGCGCCCATTCGAGTTCTTCGTCGGAAATCGGAGCTTCTGGGTCTGGCTGAATCAGCTTGAGAAGTCCACTTACGGTCTTCGTAACTCCCGTGGTGTC
>JBBSFL010000191.1:0-6103 GCA_038238735.1 Fimbriimonadales bacterium
GAACGGCATCCATGCCTGGCCCTCCTCAATGGAGGGGCCTTACACGCTAAGGCTTCGCCATTGCGGCCGCGTTCAACAGGAGTTGATAGCTCCCAACCGTCTCGCCGCGCCACATTGGATTGAGGCTGAAGAGGATGTAGTGCCCCTTCCCTACCGGGCAATCCACGAGGGCGGCTTTGCCGGCCAGCTCTTCGGGATGCTCGATCATGCCGCTGATAAGCAGCTTGTCGGCGGTCGAGAATCTGAGGAGCACCTGCGGGTTCGGCAGTCGGGGGAGGCTTCCCTGGCGGCCCGCGCCCTCTGGGGCATCCCCTGGCTTTGACACCGGTGAGTAAGGTGGGCGGCCCTGGATGACGTCCGGGTCCGTGGCCGAGCCTCGGCCGCTTGGTCTCGTAGATCCGCTTGCTCCGGGCTGGCCCAGCCGAGGTCCGCCTCCTCGCCCGCCCGGCCCCACTCCGCCCGCGCTGAGGATCACGCAGGAGTTCATGTTGAAGTACACGCCGAGGTCCTTGTCGTAGCCACGGAGTACGGGCGAGTCGTCGCTGGCCCGGTCGACTTGGTACACGCCGCCCGGCGCGTTAAGCAGATTCGGGGTGAAGACGGACACGCCGTTGACGAGGCCGTAATCGATCGGGATGCGGCACATGTTGCCGCAGCAGATCACCATGCCTCCGGCTTGTACGAACTTCTGCATGTTTTGCAAGCCCTGAAGCTCGATCCCGCCGCGGATATCGTCCCGCTGATCCGGCCCGCCGAGGTTCGGATACTCCTTCGAGGGCTTCCAAGGGATTGGATCGCCGAGCATGGGGATTCCGTTGACTATCGACTGCGCAGTGCCACCGGTCGGGGGCATGAGGATGACGTCGTATTTGGACTTCAGGTCCGGCGTGTCGCGGAGCTCCTGAACGCCAACGTATTTGTACGGCACCTTCAGTTCATCGAGGGCCACACGATACCAGCCTTCGTCCTGAGTGGAGGTCCAGGTGTGAATGAGTGCGATGCGAGCATTAGAATGCTTAGGTGGACCAGACTTCTCGTGCGACGCAAAAATCGGCATGGTGAGGCCAATAGCAGTCGGCGGATCAACAGCTTGCGTGATCCCGGGCGCTCTAATGACACTGGCCGTTTTGGCATCGAGAATTTTCGCATCCTTGCAGCGGACTGCTTCGACTCCGTACAACTTGCCTAGCTCCCAACCCGTATCGTCGTAAGATCGTGGATCGGCTGGGTTATAGAACTGTTTGTCTAACAACATGTCTGCCATGCGGCTGTAAGGTTGGTCCATACGGATGACCGCGGAACCAGCGGGAAATTTCCCGTCAACCGTCTCGACGGGTTCTGACAGCAAATCGACTTCGACTCCCTGGTCGATCAAGACCTTTGAGAGCATCAGAGCTCTTTGGGAATGGTCAACAATTACCCAAGCCGCTGGACCCTCCGTCCTCGCCTTCGCGATCGATCGCTGGGCCTTCAGATAGTTCTCCCGCAGATACTTGTCCCGATGCTCCGCCACGTTCTGCAAGGCTAGCAACAGCCCCGACTCCATCAGATTCGTATTGTCCCGGATCGACCAACGAACCCTCGGAAACGGGGGCGAGGGGCGGTACCAGTCTCGAGCCGCGTCGCCGCCCGTCGAGACGATCCCCGTGTCGGCACCGTTGCCGCCGAAGGTCTCATAAAACCGCCCGATTCCGTTATGGCCGTTCGCCACGTAGAATCCGTAGCTCGCCGCCCAGCCGTCGTAGTAACCGTGCGTCCAGACTCCCGGCACTCCACGCTTCGTCAACTCGGAGACCTCGTGCCAGGCCATCTCCTGCCACTCGTCGATCGTGATGGGATCAAGCCACGGGTTGTAGGGGCCCGTGCCCGTTGAGATGTATAGGAACGGTACCGACTCGTGCAGGTCGTGCAGGACCGTCGGATGGTAGTCGAGCCAGGTCTTCATGAGCGCCTTGCTCAGCGCAAGGCGCATCGTCATCGCGTCGCGGTTGTCGTCGTGGGCGACGTAGTGGCCCCAATAAACCAGAGGCGGCACCGGCTTGCCTGGATTCTCCTTGCGATACCGGTAGAGATCGACGACCCGATCGCGGCCGTCGGCGTCGAGCACGGGCGTGATCATCGTAATCTCGTTGTCACGGATCGTCTTGATCAACGGCTCTTCGCTGGCCGCGATGCGATAGGCGAGCTCCATCAGCATCTCGGGGGGTCCGGATTCCGGCGCATGCATCCCGCCGGTTGCCCAGTACATGGGCACCGTGTCCTTGATGAGGGCGTCGGCCTCCGTTTGAGAAGCAATCTTTCGGGGGTCAGCGAGCTTCGCGTTGACCTCCTTGATATGGTCCAACCTCCTGATATTCGCTTCGCTCGACACGAACGCGACCACCATCTCGCGCCCCTCCTCGCTCTTCCCCATATTCACCACCTTCACTCGTCCCGTCGATTTCTCGAGCAGGCGCAGGTAAGCGGCGAACTGGGCGCTGTAGTCCAGCACGTTCGGCGCGCCGATGATGTGGCCGAAGAACTTGTCCGGCGACGGGATCGTTTTGCTGAGCGGCAGGTGGTCGACGAGCTCCGTCAAGAAGAACGATTCTGTCGTGAACTCCTTGATCTTCGCGCCGTATGTCTCGTCGTTCTGGGCAGACGCCAGCCCGAAGAGGGACAAAAAACCGATAGCCGCTAGAGCACGCATGGCATCAGTATGGAGAAGTCCTCCTGGGTTAGTGTCCGTTCCAGATCGCGGCGGGAAGGGGGTCGGTGTTGCCGACCAGCTCGAACGCGCCCCACCAGAAGACGCCCGCATACTTCGGCATCAAGCCCGTGACGGCTTGCTGGAGAGCTACATCCTTCGCCATCCCAGCCCTAAGGTTTGTGTAGAAGGCAACCATCAGTTCACGCGTCGCGGTGTCGTCGACCTGCCAGTGAGAGGCCACGACGCTGGGACAGCCTCCAGCTTGGAAGGCCCAAGCCAAACTCTGGATACCGTCGCCGCCCCTAGACTTGCCGCGACCCGTCTCACAGGCGGAAAGTACGGCGAGCTTCGCGCGGAGCGACGTGCCCACGATCTCCCGAGCCTGCAAGATGCCGTCTTCTGAGCTGCCCGCTGGTTCCGCGCAGAGAACGAGCCCGTTGCGCATGTTGTTCGAAGTGTCGAGCGAGCCGTGGCAGGCAAAGTGAAGAATCGCAAAGTCCTCGATCGTCTTCTTCACCACCGATTCCCGAGCGGCCGCACCGGGCAAAAAGACGGCGTTGCCGAAGAGCTGCGAAATGGCCAGGCCCTCCTCCCTGGCTGCCTTAAGAGGCCCAGGCTCGCCCCGAGATCGGCCCTCCGGCTTCACGAGCAACGCGGAAGGATCGTCGCCAGTCGTATCCGCGACGACGAGACAAGACTTCGTGAATTCAAGTTGCGCGCCTTGCATCTGCAGGGCCAAGGCCCCGAGCGACACGGACGATGAAGTCGCGAATCGTTGAATCAGCCGCTTGCCCCCCCCATCGATCATCGCTCCTAACGGAAGTTCACCGAGTTGGCCGTCGCTTACAAAGACTAGGCGTTGAACTTCCGGCTGAGTCAGCTCCTTCAAAGCCGGTCCGAGAAACTTCTGAAAGACCTCCCGTGCAATCCCGGGCTCATTCTCGCCTGAGGCGGGTCCGGTTGTGGACGTTGCGCGCGTTCCGGAACTTTGGGCGATCGCGCTGCGCCACCGTTTGACGAGCACCTCGACCTCTGCCTCTCCGATCGGCAGGAGATAGCCGTGAATCCCCGCGCGGTAATCGAGCGTGAGCAGAAGGGTGTCGTGCTGATCGACCATCGCCCACTCGACATACAGCGTGTCCTTGTGGCTCTCCGCGAGTTTCTTCAGGTCGGCGGGCCCGGGTGGGCTCTTCGCGTAACGCTGGAAAACGGCGATCGCCGGATACCGGTCGAAGAGCGAATACTTCAGGTGCTCATACTTCAGTTCAGCGTCCGACTGGGCAGCAGCTAGGCTCTGCTTTCGCTTCTTAAACGCCGGGTCGGCGAGGAGCTGAGGGTCGGTCTGGGCGTCGAGCGCGCGGAGTTGCGAGTTCGTCGAATTCAACAACTCGATCGCGGTTTGCAGGCGCTTCGCGTCCGCCGCCGCCTCCGGCACCGGACTGTTGCGAACTTTCTGAAGCATCCCGCCATCACCGTTTAGCGCGATCTGCTGACTCAACCCCCTAGCCTTCCCCGATTCGAGAGCGGCCAAGGCGTCCTCGGGTCGCTTCTGGCGCAGAAGGAAGCGGGCGTAGAAGCCATATGGATTTGGTAAAGTTTGCTGAAAGGCCCCAATCTCACTCGGGTCTGCGACCTGCTTGCTAAGTTCCTCGAGGCCGGCGAGCGCTTTCAAGTAGTACTCCTCCGACGCTTTGGCCCTCCCGCAATTTTCAAGGGTCCAGGCGTAGAGGGCATAGCCGATTGTCATCGCCTTCTGGTTCCCGAACTGCGGCATCTCGCGAAGGCTAGCCTCGATAAAGGGCAGTGCTTCCGCTCCCCGATTCATTCCGTTTAGAGGCATCGCCATGCCACATTTGCACCAGGCGGCCAGTTCCTTCTTGTCGAGGGTGTTCGCCGCGTCGAGGGCAGCCTTCAGATTAGTGAGCGAGCTATCGAACTTGCCATCGGCAAAGTCGATGTAGCCCATCGCCAGTTGAGAAAACGCAACTCCGTCCTGATTCTTCGCGAGTCGCGCGTACATGAGACCCTGCTGAGCGACTTCGCGCGCCCTGGCGAAGTCGTGCATATTGCCGTAAATCAGCGCTTTGGAGGTCAGGACGTGTGCGAAGCTTACGTAATCCTTCGCCGCCAGAAGGTGAGGGAGAGCCGCGTCGTTGTGGGAGAGCGCCTGGTCGAGCTGGCCTAGATAGTGATAACAGCCGGCGATGTGCATGTGGATGCGTCCGAGCGTGCCCTTTTTATCGATCTTCGGTTCGACTTTGTCGCAGAGCTCCAGGGCGGAATTCAGGGATGCCAGGCCGTCGTCGTACCGACCCTGACTCATCTGCACGAGACCCGTTTGGGTCAAGCATTCGATCGTCTCGGGCACGATCCCGAGCGCGTCTTGTAGATTCTTGAAGGCGGTGGCAAACGTGTCGATGGCCTCTTGGGAGTAAGCCGAGGCCACCAACGCCTTCCCTAGCCCGAAGGAAGCCCGGCCCTCTTCGAGGAAATTCTCCTGAGGCTTGCCTCTCCCTGGATTGCAGAGAGAGATACAGGCCGCATACTCCTTCTTTGCCTCTTCGAGGCCGCCCAGATCGCAGAGCGCGTCCGCTCTGACGCGATGGAACAGAGCGGAAAATGCCTGCATTCCCGCCTTGTCAGAAGCTTGGAGAGCCGATTTAGAGGTAGCCGCGATCTCGCGTGCGAGGGCTGTGGCGTCAGACTCGGAACGAGTCGCCAGATCGCCTTTTAGCACGCTGTCCGCTGCGAGGATCACGCGGTAGCAAAGAGCTTGATGGCGAGGGTTGTTCGCCTTGATCGCCTCTTTCAGAAGCTTCTGGCCCTCGATCTTTGCCGCCGAAGCCCCTTCGACGGTTACCTCAAACATCCCTCGTAGATGCTGCTCGTAGGGATCGGTTTGGGATCGGGATCGGGCAACCAACGTGGCGCTCAGCATCAGAGCTGAGGTGAGTAAGGCGCAAAGGAGCCGCGCTTTCGCCATTACCCACAGTATATAGCCGTTCTCTTGGAGGATTGGCTTAGTGGAAGTAGCTTGCTCCGTTGATGTCGATCACGACGCCGCTCAAATAGGAAGCGGAGTCCGACAGCAAGAAGGCGGCAGTCGCCGCGCAATCTTCCGGTGATGCCATCCGGCCGAGCGGGATGCCCGCGAGTATCTCTTCGAGCCGGTCGTCCATCCCTTGGCGAGTCATCGCAGTTTCCACCCAACCGGGCGCGATCCCAAAGAGGCCGATGTCATTCGGGGCCAGTTCTACGGCCAAGCTACGCGTCAGCGAGATAAGGGCCGCTTTGGAAGCCGCATACATCGCCGCTCCGCCCTCGCCTTTGAATCCAACCCGGCTCGCTACATTCAACACCTTGCCGCCACCCGATTTGCCGAAGTGCTTGCAGGCTTCTCGCATGAGCGCGACC
>JBBSFL010000192.1:0-6079 GCA_038238735.1 Fimbriimonadales bacterium
CGGAGACGGCCTCCGACCTCCAACGAGTCTTGAACCGCAACCAGCACTTCCGAGTGCTCTACTGCTGCGGCTACTACGACTTGGCGTGCCCGCTCAACGGATCGATATTCACGGTCAACCACATGGGACTCGATCCGGTAACGCGATCCCACGTCTCGTTCGCCTACTACCCGGCCGGCCACATGATGTACATAGAAAAGTCGTCGCGACAAAAGCTGCACGGGGACGTAAAAGCCTTTGAGGCGGCATGTTTAGCGGGCAAATGAGCAGACCCCGATAACCCACGCATTCTTTTGGCGTGATAGCATAAGTCCCACCCATTCGCGAGACGGCCCCGAAACAACGATATGCCCCTCAGGACCCACATTTCCGGAATCGGCGCTTACTCGCCGAGCCGGCAGCAACCCATGCGCGAGCGGGAATCGCAGTGCCGCACCAAGATACGCATTCCGGTCGAGCGTCTCACGGGGATCAAGACAGTGTGCGTCGCCGAAGAAGGGGAGTTCGCGATCGACCTCGCCCGCAAGGCCGCGCTCGATTGCCTTAATTCAGTGAATTTCGATCCTGGCGATATCGACATCCTGATCAGTTGCAGCATCGGTCGCTACGACCTCCCCGACTTCGGCCACGTCTTTGAGCCCTCCACCGCTTCCCGGCTCAAGATTCTGCTCGGCACCGGCAACGCGCTTGCCTTCGACGTCAGCAACGCCTGCGCGGGAATGTTCACGGGCCTCTTGATCGCCGACTCTTTTCTCCGGTCCGGGCGGGCGCGGAATGTTTTGGTCGTTAGCGGAGAGCTTATTTCCCCGATCGCCGAGTGCGCGATCAAGGAGATCTCGGGCCTCTTCGATCCCCGCGTCGCATGTCTCACCTTGGGCGACGGCGGAGCCGCGCTTCTCCTCAATGCTACTGATGGCGACGCCGGATTCGAGGCCATGGAGCTCTACTCGCTTCCGGAGCACAGCGACCTCTGCGTGGCACGAACAACCAGCGAATCCCACGGCGGCGGGGTCATGCTGACACGCTCCGCCGAGTTGGGCAAGGTCATGGCGGAGGAGCTTTCGGGCCATTTCCCCCATTTTTTCGCCCGCTACGGTTATGTTCAAGGCGATATCGACTGGGTGGTTCCCCACCAGACTTCGGTCAAGACCATCCGCTCCGCTTCCAGCGCTGTCAACAAGGCGATGGGCTGGGATTTGTGCAATCCCACATCCGTCCTGCTAACGCTGGACAAGTTCGGGAACACCGCCAGCACCAGCCACACCCTTGCCATCGCGGAGAACCTGCGTTCAGGCAAAGTCTCCAGCGGAGACCGAGTCTTGTTTAGCGTCAATGCTTCGGGATTGGTTGTCGGCTCATTCGTGTACAGGTTCGGAAACCTTCCCATCACCGCTGCCCCCGCGCCCGCTACCGTTCCGCGAAGCGTCATCCGCACCGACATCGCGGCTGAGGCCTTCCGAATCGTAAATCCCTGCGAGCGCTCGCAGATCGACAGCTATCAACCCGTCGTCGAGGAGGCCCTTCAAGCCGCGCAAGTCAGTGTCGGCGACGTCGAACTCCTGATCTACTGCGGCGTATATCGAGAGGACACGATCATGGAACCTTCCATGGCGGCCCTCATCGCAAAAGCTTGCGGCTTAGGGCAAGGCCTTGCCGAGCGATTTCTCGCTTTCGACGTCTTCGCCGGCCCGAGCGGGCTTCTCCACGCCATGAAGGTCGCGGAACAGATCATGGCCATTCACGGCAAGAAGACTGCCCTGATCGTTGCCGGAGACGCCGACCCGAATTTCGACTCCGACCACGCCGCGCCCCTGGGGATAGCCCAAACCGCAACGGCCGTCATCCTTCGCGAAGGCAGTTCAGGAGGATTCGGCGAGTTGCATGTGACGACCGGCTGTACTGCCGAAGGGAATCTCGTCCGGCATCTCCGTCAAATCGACGGTCAAACCCACATCGCATCGAGGGGACACGCGAAGTGTCCAGCGAAGTCGGAGGCAGCCCTGTTGGATACGGTAGCTCTGGCTTTAGCCGACGGCACAAAGGCTCCTGACCTCGTGCTCGTTCCCGGAAACGCCGACCTTTATCGCGACCTCCTTTCGGGCCACTTCTCGATTCCGGAAGAACGCATCGTGGCGCCAAGAGCGGGTTCCGGACGAGCCTTTACTGCCAACCTCGCAATCGCCCTTCACGAAGCTCGCGCCGATGGGCGATTCGTTTCGGGCCAGTCGGTCCTTTTTGTAGGCTTCTCTGAAACAGGCGAGGCCTCGGCCTTGCTCTATGAGGCGTGATGGTCATCGGCGTCACTGGCGCGACGGGCCTCATTGGCGGCTATTTCGCCCGGGAAGCGCTCCGACAAGGACTCGGTATCCGATTCCTCCTCCGCTCCCCATCACCCGAATCGGAACGCTTGCAAGGGCAGGGTGCGGCAGCGGTTTTCGGAGATCTCGCCGACGCGGCTTCGCTCCGTGAGCTGGCCACCGGGTGCGAAACGGTCGTTCACAGCGCGGCCATGACCAACTTGGATGCCTCCGTTGGAGTCCAGCGGGCGACAAATCTCGACGGAACCTCAAACGTAATTGAGGCTTGTCGATCGGCGTCGGTGAAACGCGTGGTTCACGTATCTACGCCGAGCGTCCTCGTAGACGGAACTCATCAGCTCGGTATCGACGAGGCCCATCTCCCACCGGACCGCCCGATCGGCCTTTATGCCGAAACGAAGCTCGCAGGCGAGCGATTGGTGTTAGAGGCACGAGACTTCGAGGCCGTTATTATTCGGCCGAAGGCGGTCTTCGGCCTCGGCGACCGAACCCTTCTGCCCGAGGTCCTCCATCGAATTCGAACCAAGCGGCTAGTCAGGGTGGGACGAGATCCCGTCCAGGTGGGCCTTACCCATGCTTCGAACGTCGCGCAAGCGCTCCTTGCCGCAGCAACCCAGCCGAAGCTCGCATCCAGCCTCTATCACATCGACAACGGCGAGGCGATCGATCTCTGGGCGCTTCTCGAAGTCCTTAAAACCGCAGTCTCGGGCGACCAAAAGTCTTTCCGGTCCATCCCCTTCCAAACTTGCCTCGCCGCCGCCAAGATCGCCGATGGGGTCGCCGCCTTAAGAGGGGGCCGCACGAACGGAAATCAGTATCGAGTGATGCTTCTTGGCCGATCCCAAACCCTGAACATCGGTGCTGCCCAATCCGAACTCGGCTACCAGCCGCAGATTTCGGTGGCGGAAGGAATGATAGAGATCCTCCACGAAACCGTCTCTTCCGATGTGGCAAAGGCCTTCGCGAGCATGGCGTTAGGCCGCGACCGATAAACTAACCTCATGATCGTACAGCTCTCCAGCCAATGGGTGTCCGCCACCGCCACCCGCAACTGGTGCATCCAGGATCCAATCTTGGATTGGCTCGACCTTTACGGCCGCTCGAACGGCTTCGTTCGCGACGACGAGCGGAGGGGCTACGACGCCGAAACGGACATGGGAAGGTTTCTGCTCGAAAAGGGGCGAGCTTTTGAAGTCGGCGTCATGCGTTGCCTCGAAGACACGTTTGAGGTTGTGAGGATCGGCCAGCATAGCCGCGACGCGCACGATGCGGACTTGTACGAGCGGACGCTCAAGGCGATGGCCGACGGCGTGGAGATTATCTACCAGCCAGTAGTCCAAGACCTCGACCGCCAAACCTTCGGCGTCCCCGACCTCCTCGTCCGCTCCGATGTCCTAAACCGCCTCGCCAACCAGCGGGTTATCTCCGATCAAGAGGCCGCATCCGCCTCGATACTCAATAATCGAAGCTTTCCCCGCCACTACCGCGTCGTCGACATCAAATTCACCTCGCTCGATCTCAACGCCCAGGGCTTCGTTGGGAACGACTCCGCGGACCGACGAAAGAAAGCCCAACTTCTCGCCTACAATCGCGCGCTCGGCATCATGCAGGGCTACGAGCCTCCGGTTGCCTATCTGATCGGGCGCGGATGGAAACAAACCGTCAAGTCCGTGACTACGCGCAGCGACTCCTGTTTGGACCGTCTCGCTCCAGCCGACATGCGGGAGCCGGCGCTGGGCCAGCTTGTCGATGACGCCATCGCCTGGATTCGCCGACTGCGAGCCGAGGGAGGCTCGTGGCAGGTAGCGCCCAAGCCGAGCGTCTGCGAGCTCCACCCGAACATGAGCAACACCCAAGATTCGCCCTGGCACACGGCGAAGAAGGAGATTGCCGAGCGAACCGGCGAACTTACGCTCCTGTGGCGGATCACCCCAAAGACGCGGCCCTCTGCCCACCAGGCAGGCATTGTCACGTTCAACGATGCCCGCTGCGACTCCACCATATTTGGCCTGGCCGAAAGCTATGCCGCCAAGCTTCAGAAAATCATCGAAATCAACCGCGAAGGATGCCCCGACAAAGTTAGACCCGCCAAGGTTTCTACCGCGGAAGTCGAGTGGCGAGAACCGGGCCCTCTCGAGTTTTACGTCGACTTCGAAACCGTCAGCGACCTAAACGACGACTTAGCAAGTCTTCCTCAAAAGGGAGGCCAAGCGCTGATTTATATGATCGGCTGCGGCCACATCGAAGACGGTAAGTGGACCTTCCGGGCCTTCACCTGCGACCGCCTCACCGAAGATTGCGAGCGAGCGATAATCAACGCCTGGCACGAGCACATGGCCGAAGTGCGGCAGCGGCTTTGGCCCACCGGCAAGCCACTGGTTTTTCACTGGTCTCACGCGGAGCAGTCCTTCCTCAACACCGCCTACAACTCCGCCCGAAAGCGCCACGCCGCAGACTGGCCAGACCTCGACTGGTTCGACTTTCTCGTAAAGGTCATGCGCGAGGAACCAATAACCGTCAAGGGCGCCCTCTCGTTCGGGCTAAAGTCGGTTGCGAAGGCCATGCACCGCAATGGTTTGATCGAGACCGAATGGACCAACGGACCTGGCGACGGTCTCGCCGCAATGGTCGGAGCGTGGCGATGCGACGACAAGGTCGCGCTCCACGGAGGCAAGATGATCGACCTGCCCCTCATGCAAAGAATCGAAGCATATAACGAGGTCGACTGCAAAGTGATGTGGGAGATCGTCTCGTACCTCCGCACCCACCACTAGGCCACTATTTCACGGCAGGTCCGTCGGTCCGGAAGGGGACCGCCGGGAGACCGGCGCCGTTGTAAAGGGTTGCCTCAGGATTGGAGTCCCACGCATACCGCACCGCCACCGGGTCGAGCACCTCGGACGAACTCACTACGACGGTCTGTCTATCGATCGACGCGGAAGCCCAGTGAAACTTGTGATCGGCGCCCGCGACCTGGAACCCAGCTAAAGCGGGCCCCGTGAACTTCAGTCCGTCACCGTGATCGAACTCGATTCTCATCGTTCCGCCATGCCGAGTCGCCTTCTTGAAGACCGGCCCCGAAAATTCGACATTCTGCCGATAGGTCGAGTGCAGAGCGGCGAGCGCCAGGCGTAGCCCAATGTCCTGCTTGTCCGTTGGATGGATGTCTTGAGCGTCGCCGATATCTATGGCCACGGCGAGCCCAGAGTTCTTCACATTTTGTGAAGTCAGCCATTGAGCCTCACGAAGCTCCGCCCAGGCGTCTTCCGACGGCTGTGGATGGCGAGTGGCAAAATTGGCCAGCTGCACGATGTAGAACGGAAAATCTCCCTGTCCCCAAGATCGACGCCAGTCCCCAATCATCGTTGGCAACAATCGCCGATATTGGGCGGCCCGATCCGCGTTGCTTTCCCCCTGATACCAAATCGCGCCCTTGATCGCCAGCGGCAGAAGAGGGGAGATCATTCCGTTGTAGAGCACGGTCGGCACATTTGGATTTCCTTCGAGCGTCGCGGGCAGCGCCGCCGCGGATTTCATATCCGCTCCAAAGGCGTACTTCCAGTTTCCTCCCATGGAAATCGCCGTGCCGTCTCCCAGCTTCAGGATGTGGCCGCCGGCTGGCGCGGTAAAGCCTCCAATCGAGCCGGTGTCCAGCACTCGAACGGTGACCTGGTTGTGGCCGGGGTGCAGAACTCCCGCCGGCAAGGTGTAGTTGCGCAGCAAGTTAAAAGCCATCGTCTCGCCGACTTTCACCCCGTTGA
>JBBSFL010000193.1:0-6067 GCA_038238735.1 Fimbriimonadales bacterium
ACCAATCTTCAAGTCTTTTGAAATCCCTGTCGAGCCCGCATTTTTGCGGGCAGGCAGGGATTTAGTTTTTCTACTCCAAGGGATCGCTAATTGGCTTATCCGTGTAGGCGCTCGGAAGCGGGCTTCGCGTGACGAGCGGCTCAGTGAGCACGTCTTCCTCGATGATCCCGGTGCTGATCGGAACATTGGCCGTCTCGATAAGATCGTTGCCGACCGCACTGCGCTCCTCGACGATCGTTGCGGTCGTTACCGGATCGGCCCAAACATCTGGGCTAGTTCTCTGTGCAACCACGACGGGATCCTGGACGAAAGTCGTGCCCGAGGGATCGCGCACCGTGGGCGAATCTGTATTCTCCGTCGGCGGGACCGACGTTGAGTTAATAGCCTGCTCCTTGTTGAGGGTGGAAACCGTGATAGCGCCGTATTTCACGAGCATCGCTTCAGCGTCTTCCGCCGTGAGATTGCCGGTCGGAACGGTGACCCCAAGGATCGCTCCGCCCCGCCCGAGGTCGTCCGAATAAGTCGCCGCGAGGTCCGTCGTCACGCCCTGATCCTTCAGGTACCCGACGACGCCGCCCGCAGCCACTCCCGCGGCTATCGTGCCAGCTCCGCCGGCGAAAGCCATCGCCAAAGCGCCTCCTCCGAGAACAAGGCCGACGCCCGGTACGAACAGAGAAGCTAGAATTGCGAGGGCTCCAATCCCGGCCCCCGCCACTCCGCCCTTGATCGCGCCTGCGCTCGCATCGGCCGGTGTCGTGGTCGAGATTCCTTTCTCGGCCGCCTGTTCGGTATTGATACTGCGAGCATAACCCGACGCTTCGCCGACGAGGATGCTTATCTGCTCCGCGCTGGCTCCGTGGTCCAGAAGAGCGCCGGCGGCGTGCTCGGCGGCGGCAGGGTCACTGTAGGATGCGTAAATCGTTGGCATGGTGGCTTCTTGACTGCGGTTGTAGCCAATTTGTTTTGTTTGCACTGCGTGAAACCACTAGGGCTGATGCATCGTCGTACTCCGAAGCTCCGAGAAAAACCATGGAACTTCACCTACCCCATTCGATCACTGACTGGATGCCCGAAGACGTGCCCGGGAAGGCCGCGCTCGTTATCGGTGGGCTCATGGCTCTCGGAGGCTACGTTCGCCGTTCGCCGAGCGGCCTGCTAGTCGCGGCGGCGGGAGGCTTTCTGATCGCCAAGACGCTCCGCGAAGCGGAGGCCAAGCGCAACCACCACGGAATCAATTCGCCACCTGCGAATCGACCTCGTCCCACGTGCGAATCTGATTTGGACTCCGAGGTTTAATCCGCGGAGTTCCACCCAAGCCAGGCCTCAGGCTTTCGGAAATCCCGGGGCGTTTTTGATCTGATACGCCTGACCCTGGTGATACCCAGGATGGAATGCTAATCGCGCGAGGGCTCCCTCTCCACTAATTATGGGGCCGAGGGCGCTCGTGATTTCGACCTCACGGGCTTCCTCGCTTGCTTCCCGGATGAGAGGCTCGACGAGGATGCGCGACAGTTCCAACGACTTTACGACAAGGTCGGGAGTTATCTCAGTGTCGCTAAACGGAAACGGGGAGTCATCGACCACGCCTTGGGTCGAGCATCTTCGCAGCCGATCCATGCCAGCATCAAGCGGGTCGCCCCTCAGTTGACTCGAGAAGAAGACCTCGACCCCTGCTACGTGCAGCGCCATCTGGCCGATCGACAGCGCTTGAGGATAGAGCTTCCAGTTAAGTTGATCTTGATTCAGCCCCGCGATTTCGTCGATAAGCCTCTTCCGGCTGAGTTCCCAGGATTTGTCGAAGTCGGACATGGGTCCGACGTTACCTGCACACGGGTTGCTTCAACTTGCCGGGCGCCTGAGTTGTTAGTTAGGGAGCAATTCTTGGCAGACTGATTTGAGCCGCGCTCAAACGTGATACGCTACGGGCGAAATTATTAACTCCGCTTAAGGAGTCTCCGCCATCGACATGAAAAACGCTCGATCATTCGCGCTCCTTTGCGCCCTCGTCGTTGCTCCCCTGGCCCTCGGTCAGGCCGCGCTCCAGCCCGTCGTCCACGCGAACTGGAAGCTGGCCGACCGTTTCACACCCGATACTCTGCGGCCATTCATCTACAGCATGTCCATGACCCCGGGCTGGATAAATAAGACGGATGGGTTTTGGTATTCGTGGAAGGATGCTGACGGAGTAAAGTTCTGGCGTGTGGACCCGAAGGCGCGTAAGAAGGCACCGCTATTCGACAGCGCGCACATGGCGGCGTTGCTTTCAGAGCTGACCAAGAAGCCTTACGACACAACCAATCTGCCCATCACGACGGTCACTTTCGACGAGAAGTACGAGAATCTAATTCGGTTTACGGTCGAAACGAAGCGCTACGAGTACGACCTCGTCAAAGACACCCTGAAGCTCTCGACCGCGGCTGCACCGCCTACAGGTGCCACTGGACAAGGCGGCCGCCGCGGGCAGGGGGGTGGGGGAGGCGGAAGGAACGGCGGCCGGATGGGCGATTTCCACAACTACTCGCCCGACAAGAAAGCCTACGTGTACGCCAAGGACTACAACCTTTTTTACGTGGCGGTCGACGGCACTAAAGAGAGCGCACCGATCCAGCTCACCTACGATGGCGAGAAGTATTACAGCTTCGGCAGCCGCCAAGAGCTCGACGAACTTCGTCAACAGTTGCTGCAGCAGCGCGACCAGCAGACGGTACAGCAGCAACAGCAACAGCAGCAGACCCAGCAAAACACCGATCTGAACACCTTCCTCGACACCCAAACCACCGAGCCGCGCGTGCGGGCGAGCGTGACCTGGTCCAAGGATTCGAAGCGGTTCTTCGTCAGCCGAACCGACGAGCGCAAGGTAAAGGACCTTTATCTGGTCAATTCGCTCAGCGCCCCGCGACCGACGCTGATGACCTACCGATACGCGATGCCCGGCGAGGAGAACGTTCCGCAGGAAGAGCTCTGGGTCTTCGATCCCGACAAGCGCACCGTCCAGAAGCTCCCGCTCGACAAGTGGAAGGACCAGACAGTCCACAACATCCACTGGCAAGACACCACGTCCGCCTCGCTCCGCCTCGTCCGGCAGGACCGCCTTCAGCGCAACCTAGAACTGGACGAAGTCGACCTCACGAACGACAAGATCAAGACGCTCATCACGGAATCCGTAGAGAACGCATCGCTTGAGGATCAGCCGGTCAAGTACGTCAAGCCTGGCGGGGATCTGATTTGGTGGTCGGAGCGGTCAGGCTGGGGACACTATTACCTTTACAGCAACGACGGCAAGCTGAAGAACGCGATCACGAGCGGCCCCTATCGCGCGACAGCGTTAAAGGACGTTGATGGCGAAAAGGGCGAAGTGTATTTCGAGGCCGTCGGTCGAGAGGCGGGCGAGAACCCCTACTACCGCCACGCCTATCGCTGCAAGCTCGACGGAGCGGGCCTGACTCTGCTCGATCCGGGCGATGCCGACCATTCGTCCAGCATCTCGAACGACCACAAGTTTGTGGTCGACGTCTACTCTCGCACCGACCTGGCCCCCTGCGCCGTGCTGCGGGACGAGAATGGCAAGCAGACGATGGAGCTTTGCGACGCCGATCTCTCCAAGCTGAAGGAGGCCGGCTGGAAGATGCCCGAGTGCTTCAAGGTCAAGGCCGCGGACGGCGTGACGGACATCTACGGCAACATGTGGAAGCCGTTCGACTTCGATCCGAACAAGAAGTATCCGATCATCGCAAACGTCTATCCCGGACCCCAAACCGAGAGCGTGACGACCACATTCTCGGCAGCAGCGACCAATCAGCGACTCGCCCAGCTCGGCTTCATCGTGATCCAGATTGGCAATCGTGGCGGCAACCCGAACCGGTCGAACGCCTACCAGAACTTCGGATACTTCAACCTACGAGACTACGGCCTCGCGGATAAGAAAGCGGGCATCGAGCAGCTTGCATCTCGGTACCCGTGGATTGACATTGACCGCGTGGGCATCTTCGGCCACTCGGGCGGAGGGTTCATGACGGCGGCGGCCCTTATGCTGCCTCCGTACAACACCTTCTTCAAGGTGGGCGTGTCGAGCTCGGGCAACCACGACAACAATGTCTACAACCAAAACTGGAGCGAGCAGTACCATGGCTTGCGCGAGGTTTCCGGCGAAACGAAGAAGCCAGAGGACGAGTTGCTGGATATGGGCTTCCCCGACTCACCCGACGAAGCGGAGTTGCTGCTCCAATTCGTCACCGGCAACGAGAATAAGAAGTTCGACATCCATGTGCCCACCAATGCTGAGCTCGCCGCGAACCTGAAGGGCAATTTGCTCTTGGCGCACGGCGACATGGATAACAACGTCCACTACGCGGGCACCGTGCGGTTGATGAACGCCTTAATGCGGGCGAACAAGCGGTACGACTTCTTGCTCATCCCCGGCAAGCCTCACGGCTACGGAGACCTGCAGCCCTACTTCAACCAGAGGCTGATGGAGTATTTCGCGACCTACCTGCTCGGCGATCGCTATGGAGCGTCGGCGGATATCCTAGAGCACAAATAGGCGGGTCGACGCTCCCCTGGGGAGCTTCGACCCTACTTTTTCTTTCCCTTGTCGTCGCGAGGCGCGGTGGGTGGCCGGTCGGCTTGAGTTTTAGCTTGCTTCGCCTTGTGCGAATCGCTGTTGCCGGACGAGTTCTTTTTCGGCTTTCGGTCACCCATAGCTTTACACTCCCTGCTTGCGGATCCGCTGGCTGGACTTCTTGGAGGCGAGCTGGCCTACCTTGGCTTCTGGGCCGGAGGAGCCGCTTGATTTGTCCTTCAGCTTGTCCACGGCGGCTTTGATATCTTTCTTTGAAGGACGGTTCATGGTTACAGCCTACTCGAATTGCGACATTCGGCCCTCCCCGGAGTGGAAGAGGTAGGGCCACGGGCACGATGCATCCCGTGGCTACAAACCCGCGATTCTAGTGGAGCTTCGTGAGCTTGACGTGCGGCACGTGGTAGAGGACCGCCATGTCGTAGTAAGCCTGGTTCGCGATGGGATTGACGTGGATAACATTACGCTATTGCAAAAGGCTCTTGCATGAACCGCGCCTTAACAAAAAGGGGAGTCCAGACAAATGGAGAAAAGTAGCATGGATCACCGATTCACGAACCCATCTGAGATTCGCCGACCGCTAACTTGAGCGCGTATACATGCAATCGAGACGTAAAAAAGCCCCGGCGATTTCACGTCGCCGAGGCTCTCGATAAATAGAAACCCAATTCAGTCGCGATACTTGATGCCGCAGCCGTAGGGACGGCTTGTCGGAACGCTGACCGGCTTGCTGGCCATCGACTCATCCAACGCGGCCGAGACGAAGTTACGCGCGCCCTTCAGGGAGGAAGGGTCCGGCGTCGGCTGGTCGTCGATGCCGCCCATGTAAATTACATTGCCTTCCGGATTCACGACGAACATCGATGGCGTGTTGCGAGCGTTGTAAAGTTTGCCGATCGTGCCGTTCGCGTCGGACACTAGGTGCGAGGACATCTTCTTCTCAGCGCCGATCTTCGTGAGTTGAGGGTTCGTGTAGTAACCCTGCGCCCCTTCCGCGGAGGAGAAAATCGTCAGCCAGACTACGCCCTTGTCGGCGTACTTCTTTTGCAGCGCCTGCATATTGCCGGAGTTGTAGTGCTTCTGAACGTACGGGCAGCCCCAGTTGCACCACTCCAGCACCACGTACTTGCCGCGGAGCGATTCCAGATCGACCTTCTTGCCCACGCTGTCGGTGGCTTGGAAGGAGGGCGCGGCAGCGCCGACGGAGACCTTGGCGGCGGCAGCGAATGCTAACACGCCGACGACGAGAGTGATGGCTAGGGTGAGTTTTGCGAATGACTTCATTTCGGATTCCTCGACTACTTGTACAACGCAGTTTACGCTTGATTCGTCACCCTGGGTTCCGCGACCCAAGGAGCGCGGGCTACGGCCGGGCGATGCCGACTTGAGCCGCCCCAGATGCGGAATGAATTCCGTGCTGTTTGGGCTGTCGACATCCTGCAGTGAGGGCGTAGCGCCAGTGGACGAATTATGAGCTGACCTGGATGACGC
>JBBSFL010000194.1:0-6066 GCA_038238735.1 Fimbriimonadales bacterium
CGGAAGCTACTCCTCCAGATCCTCGTGCACAACACCTACCATGTGGGCCAGATCAAGCTCCTCAAGCGTCTGGTAAGGACTCAAACCAACTAAATGCTGCGCTGGCTCCTCCTCCTCATCCCTGTATCCGCCGGCCTCGCCTGGGCACACGTCGCCCCGGGATGGATTTTCCTTGCAGGAATCGGTGCGATCATCCCCTTGGCCGACACAATGCGCAAGGCGACAGAAGAGATCGCCAAGCTTACGGGCTCCGGACTGGGGGGGCTCATCACTGTCACCTTCGGCAACATGGCCGAATTGATCTTGGCCATCTTCGTGCTGCGCGAAGGCTCGATCGCCGTGGTAAAGGCCCAGATCACGGGTTCGCTCATCGGCAACAGCCTCTTCGGCCTCGGCCTAGCCGCGCTGGTCGGAGGCTGGAAACGGGTTAAGCAAACGTTCTCATGCGAGCACGTCGGCTTGCTCTCCAGCCTCCTCACCCTGAGCGTCATCGCGCTCACGCTTCCTGCCATGTTCATCTTCACCGAGCGGACAGCACTGCCCGCGCACGAGGCGGATCGGCTCGGTGAGAAGCTGAGCATGGCGGTCGCCATCGTGCTGCTGCTCGTGTATGTGGCGAGCTTGGTTTACACGCTCGTGACCCACCGCGCCATGTTCCCCCAAGACGATCAAACGCCCGAGGTCGATTGGCCGCTCAAAAAGTCGCTGGGAATCCTCGTCGCCGCGACTCTCGCGACCGCCTTCGAGGCGGAACTGGTATCGGGAGCCTTGACCGGTACAGCGCAAGGAATCGGCCTGTCGGAATTCTTCCTAGGCGTGATCGTCCTCGCAATCGTAGGCAATGCGTCCGAGTACTTCGCCGCGGTCTACTTCGCCAAGAAGGACCGGATGGACCTCGTTCTCAGCATCACGGTTGGCTCCACTATCCAGATCGCCCTCGTCACTGCCCCGCTCTTGGTGCTGATCAGTTACTTCATGGGTAAACCGATGAACCTCGTATTCGCGAATCCGCTCGAGCTGATCGCCATCATCGGCTCCGCCTTCGCGATCAAAGCTATCGCCCAGGATGGGGAGACCAACTGGTTCGAAGGTGTCCTCCTGCTCGCCGTCTACGCCTTACTGGCATTCGCCTTCTTCTTCGTTAAGCTTTAGGGAAGTTATCTTGAAAGCACTGATTCGCGTTGAGTGACTGTGCTCTTCAATAGCCACTTACCATCCTTGAGAAGCCATATGTCAACGTAGTCATGCAGGTAACTCATGCGAGTGACCCTGCCGGAGTTCTCATCTCGCTTAGCATCTGTCGTGGTTTCTCGAGCGTAAATGGCGGCGACTCCCTTGTGAACTGTAATTCGCTGAATCGTGGTGCTGTACTGGGTTGTGTCGTCGTGCCTCTGTTTTCGGAGCTTCAACATGAGCTCATATTCGCCGCGCGTGATCAGCGCCCCCTTTGCCGTCTTCAACGTGTAATCGGGCGCCAAGATGTCGAGGAGCAGCGGAATGTCGTGGGACATATACGCCTTCGACCACGAGTCGTATCGATGTTGGATCGCCTTCCGGGCCTGGGCTTCAGTGGGAGTCTTTGGGGGAGTTGGGATTATGCCTCGATCATGAAGTTGAATCGAATGCATCAGTGCTTCGATCTCACCTTCGCTTGGCACTTGTAAAGGATTGCTGGCGGAGCCCGGTTCGACGGCTTCAGAAATCGGTTCCGAGTAGGGAAATTCTGTAGTCAGGACGACTGTGCCGAGAATCTCGGGAAATCGGAGCGAAACCCTGCCCCCGCTTGCGCTCAAGCGCCCGTTCGCTGAGACCGTCATCATCACGGGAAGCCTCGGGCCAGGAGCCTTGTCGACAAATTGGTGGACCTCTTCCGCCGTGGGGAGAATCAGCGACTCGATCCTTCCATCGGCGATCAAGATGCTCTCCAACAAGCGCGTTTTCGCCAGGTCCAACCTAGCCTGAAGGTCCGGCTTCGGAAGCTCGAGAAGCGCGTTCATCGGAGCGTCGAGGACCAACGTCGGCGTCTCGTCGAGAAGAAATGCAAGTAGGTCGAACCGAACTTCCAACGAGATTTCGCCGCTAGGTTGCACCTTAGCGCGCGCCACGGGAATATTGGCCGGATGCGCCCCTGCCGCAGCACACAGGCCAAGGGCCATGACCAATGAGAGTCCAAGACCCCATCGGCGCACTGTTCTACTAGTTCGAGCCAGCATTTGGGCCATGGGGTAGGGTCGCTCTCCAGAGCCATTCTCTAACCTACCTGATGCGGAAGGCGGATCTTTTCTCATCCTGTTGTAGCAGTCGGCGCACTGTTCATGTAGCAGTCATGCAGCCATCACCTTAGGGCTAGGAGGAGCGGCTTAGACTCGGATAGAGGTGCCTCGGGGCACTTAAAGGAGATTCAAATGCGAACTTATTGTCGCCATTCCGAGTGGCCCACGGCTGCTCCCCGCGCAAGGCATAACGGCGGGCTCGAGGCCTTCCGTTTGGAGCTTGCATCATGACCAAATCGTTCAAGAAGCTTTCCCTGCTCGCCCTCGCCATTCTCGTGGTGCCGGCTGTGATGATCGGCGTCGCCAAGGGTTCCGACCATGCGGACACGCCCGACATCGCGGCCAATCCGGGGACTGACATCACCGACGTTTTCATCTTCCCCAGCCCGACCGATCCTAAGAACGTAGTGTTCGCGATGAACGTACATCCCCTGATCGCCTCCGGCCAGGGCACGTCCGTCTCCTTCGACCCGAACGTTCTGTACCAGTTCAAAATCGACATCGACGGCGATGGCGTCGAGGACCGGGTTATCCAGGCCAAGTTTACAGGCTCGGGACCGACTCAACAGGTTCAAATCGCTGGCCCAGTTCAGCCGACCGCGACCGGAACTTCAAGCACGTTTATGACCCCCTATGGAACGAGCGGAACGATCAACTCGACGTTCTCGCCGACGCCGGGCATGACTGTGTTCTGCGGCGGTCGGGAAGATCCGTTCTTCTTCGACCTCGACCAATTCTTCGCGATCTTCCCCGACCGCGCGACGCCGCTCACCGGCACGCCGGTCGCGAATCCAAATACTCCGCAGCAACCTGGCTGGCGCGCTCCGGGCGTCGCCCAAGACTTCCTCTCGGTCCACCACTACAACGTGCTGTCGATCGTGATCGAAATCCCGAAGAGGCTCATTCGATGAAAACAATCACCACTCTCAGCATCCTCACCGTGGGCGCGGCAGTCCTCGCGGGCTGCGGCGGCGGCGGCGGCAGTTCGAGCAAAACGCTTGGCGTCATCGGCGTCTGGACCACCACGAGCACGCTCAATGGCGGCACGTACCAGCAGGTCGATCGCCTGTCGCGTCCGGTCGTGAACGAGGTGTTCGCGACGGTCGCGAACAATCGCCACAAGATCAACGATGAGGACAATCCCACCAACGACGCGAACGAGCTCGCGAACGACATACAGTCGTTCATGACGTTCCCCGCAGGCCGTTCTCAGGCGACGACCGACGTCGTGAAGGCCGTGATCATCCCGGACGTCATGAAGGTCGATCTGTCGAAATCCGGCCCTGCGGCGTATCTCGGCGTAGAGACTGGCGGCGCGACGGGCGGCAAGTTCGGCGGTCGGAAGCTCGAAGATGACGTCGTGGACATTTCCCTCGGGATCGTCTTCGGCAACACCATCTCGGCGCTCGGCCTCGCCCCGGACGACGGCAATGAGAGTCCGACGTTCGTTACCGATAACGTCGGTTCGGGCGGCAAGCACTTCCTGCCGACGTTCCCCTATCTAGGCGACCCTCAGTAGCCTTAACTCCTCCCCCCACCCCGCTCCTCCAACCCTGGAGGGCGGGGGCCCCACCCTTTTTAAGTTTGATGAAGACCGTTACCACCGCAGTTGCTACAGTCGCTTTGCTCGCCGGCGGATGGCTGAGTTACACGAAGCTCTTCGCCCAGGAATGGCAGAACGTTTCGGTCCAGCCGATCGTCCATCTTCCCTACGATTCCCGGATCATCGATTCCCAGATCCGAGTTAGCGAGGATGCGGTCCTCCTTGATCCGGGCAGCGCTCTGGGCTGGTCCCTGCTGTCCACGGACTACATGGCTCGCAGCCGCGAGTCCGACGATCTGGCGACGGCCCAGAAGGCGGAAGCGGCGGCTCGACGAAGCTTGAAGCTGCGAACAATGGGCAACGAATCCGCCCGCAACAAACTCGCCCAGGCGCTCTTGCAGCAGCACCGTTTCAAGGATGCTCTCGCCGAGTGCGGACGAGCTTTCGAGGCGAAGATTTACGACGACCAGACCGTCCGGCTGCGCGCGGAGAGTCTGCTCGAGATTGGCCGTTATGAGGATGCGCGAAAGCTCATCCAGACAAATCCCCGCGCCTTCGCCGGCGCATCGGGCCAAGCGATCGCCGCGCGGCTTCTCGACATCCAAGGAAAGCCTGAAGAGGCTTTGGCCATCCTGAAGAATTCGGCCCAGCAGGCCGATGCCGCGCCCGCCATGCCCAGCGACGCGATCGCCTGGTTCCACACCCACACCGCGTTGCAGTTGGCCAAGATGGGCGAGCATCCGGAGGCGCGTGCCGAGTACCTGAAGGCGTTGACGCTCTACCCGCGCGACTATAAAGCGATGGCGGGTCTCGCTAAGCTCTCATTTCAAGATGGACAGTGGCAAGAAGCGATCGATTGGGGAACTCGCTCCGATGCAGTCGCTCAGATGGCGGACGTCCGCGCCCTCGTCGGCGACGCTTACGCAATGCTAGGGGACTCTACCAAAGCCGAAGAGCAATACAATCGGGTGGCTGCCTTGGTCGGGCGGCCCTCTGGAATGAACGACGGCCTGCACGAGATCGCCCCTTTGGCCGGGACCCACGGCCACAGGCTCGATCGGCAATATGCGCTTTTCTGCGCCGACCATGGCCGCGACCCGGAGGGCGCTTATGCGGCAGCGATCCGGGACTTCGAGGGGCGGCAGGACATCTACGCTTTCGACACTTTGGCGTGGGTCTGTCTGAAGACTGGCCGGCTCGACGAAGCGGTGAAGGCAATCGGTATCGCGCTGAAACAGGGCGATCGCGATCCAAGCCTCTTTTATCACGCGGGGGCAATCTATGCGGCAGCGGGTCGGCAGGACCTGGCGGTCCGGTACTTGGGCGATGCGCTTGCGATCGATCCCCACTTCGATAGTGTTGCAGCTGCCAAGGCGCGGCAAATGCTGGCAATTCAAAGAAAGGCTGCAGGAGATCGTTAAGCGATGCATATCCCCGACGCTTATCTGAGTCCCGCCACGGAAGCCGTCGCTTTTGGCGTAATGGCGCCGATTTGGGTGATCGCAGCGCGGAAAACCTCGAAGGACCTTACGGCGCGGCAAGTTCCGCTCCTCTCGATCGGCGCGGCGTTCTGCTTCGCGATTCAAATGTTCAACATTCCGGCGGTCGGAGGGACAACCGCCCATGCGCTCGGAGCCGCCCTGCTCGCGATCCTGGTTGGCCGGTGGGCGGCGGTGCTTGGAATGACCCTGACGCTGGCCATCCAGGCTCTTATGTTCGGGGACGGAGGGATCCTGTCGCTCGGGGCCAACTGCTTCAATATGGCGTTCGTCGGGAGCTTCGTGGGATACGGTGCGTATCGGCTGTTGGCCGGACGAGCGGAGATCGGCAGCACAAGGTGGGCTGTAGCCGCCGCTGCGGGCGCCTACACCGGAACGGCAGTCGCTTCGTTAAGTGCTGCGCTCTTCCTCGGCATCCAGCCGCTGATCGCGCACGACGCATTGGGGCATGCGCTCTACTGTCCGTTCGGTCTCGCCGTGACGATTCCCGCGATGGTATTGACTCATCTGCTGGTGGCGGCTCCCGCGGAAGCGATTATCACGGTCGCTGCTCTGAGCTATCTTTGGCGGGCATTTCCGGAACTGTTGGCGGGATCGGCTCGTCGCTCGGTCGGGAGCACGACTGGCCTCGTCAAGAGACTAGCGTGGGTCCTGGTGCTAACTCCGCTCGGATTACTTGCCGGAGGCAGCGCCTTTGGTGAGTGGGACCTATCTGAGCTCAAGAGCCTGGTGGGCTATGTGCCGGCCGGGA
>JBBSFL010000195.1:0-6064 GCA_038238735.1 Fimbriimonadales bacterium
CATCTCTCTTGAAAGCGATCTGAGCGGGCCTCAGACCGTGCTCTTCAACCTGCTTTGGTATCAGGTGCCGCTCCGCGATCTCGACCTTCTCTTCCTCGGTATATCCGCCTAGCTCGATAACCTCCATGCGGTCTCGCAGGGGGCCGGGGATGGTGTCCAGCCGGTTTGCGGTGGTGATGAAGAACACCTTGGAGAGGTCGAAAGGCACATCGAGGTAGTGGTCCCGGAACGCGCTGTTTTGCTCGGGGTCGAGCACCTCGAGAAGGGCCGAGGAGGGATCTCCCCGGAAGTCCGAACCGAGCTTGTCGATCTCATCCAAAACAATGACCGGGTTGTTGCTTTCAATTCTCCGCAAGGCCTGCACAATCTGTCCGGGCATTGCGCCGATGTAGGTTCGACGGTGGCCGCGGATCTCCGCTTCGTCCCGCATTCCGCCGAGGGAAATTCGCGAATACTTGCGGCCCATCGCGTTCGCGATGGATCGCCCGAGGGATGTCTTCCCTACTCCCGGGGGCCCGCTGAAGCAGAGGATCGGCTGGCGAATCTTGCCGTCCTTCTTGACCTTGCGCACGGCCAGGAACTCGATAATGCGCTCTTTGATCTTGTCCAGCCCGAAGTGGTCCGCGTCCAGAACCTCCTTCGCATGCTTCAGGTCGAGGTTGTCGTCGGTGCACGCGGTCCACGGCATCGAGACCATCACGTCGACGTAGGTCCGAGCGACCGTGTACTCGGGCGAACCCGGATTCATGCGGCGGAGCCGGTCGTATTCGCGATTGACTTCCTTGAGCGCTTCGGCGGGAAGCTGGGTCTCGTCGATCCGCTTCTTTAGCTCTTCAAGCTCTTCGCCTCTATCGTCCGCTTCTCCGAGCTCGCGCTGAATCGCCTTGAGCTGTTCGCGCAAGTAGTACTCGCGCTGCGTCTTAGACAGCTCAGTGTTTACTTCGCTCTGGACTTTGCTGGTCAGCTCCAGAACCCGGACTTCCTTGGACAGCAGCTCCAACAGAAGCCGGAGGCGGTCGTGAAGGTCGATCGTCTCGAGTATCCGCTGCTTGTCTTCGACGGACAGCGTCATGTGCGCCGCCACAAGGTCCGTCATCACGTTGGTTTCTTGGACAGCTTGGGTGAGACTCCTGAGTTCGTCGGGGAGCTGAGGGGAGAGCCGGATTGCCTGCTCGAAAAGAGCCGCTACGGATCGCCGCAGTGCCTCGATCTCCTCGTTGTTGGGTACACCCTCGGTAGGCTCGTCGATCACTTCGATTCGAGCTCGCAGATAGGGCTCTTCCTGAAGCCGCTCGACGATTCGGTATCGGGCCACGCCCTGCACAATCAGTCGAACTGCGTCGGGCATCTTAACGAGCGTACGGATGATGACCGCGCAGCCGTATTCGTAGACGTCGTCGAAGCCAGGTTGCTCCTCTTGCGGGTTCCTTTGGGCGATCACGCCGATCACGCGGTTGTTGCCGACGATGCTCTCGTCCAGAAGCTGAACCGAATTCTCGCGCGTCACACTCAGCGGCGCAATCAGCATCGGGTAGATAACGCTGTCTCGCAGCGGCATGATATTGAGCTCGGTGGGGACGACGGGCTTCTGCTCTTCCTCAACCCCCTCATGCACCTGTGGCTCGCCCGCTTCCAGATCGATCGGGGCTTCCTCCACGGGCAGCTTGACTTCGGCCATTAGTGTTTGGTCACCGTGATCGTTTTAGTTACGACGAATCGTTCTTGCTTGGGGATCATAACGATCAGGAATCCGTTGCGAAACTGGGCGCGAATCTCGTCGGGCCGGATCGCGACATCGGGCAACTTGACCTCGCGCTGAAACTGGCCGAACGGAATCTCCATTTGTATATACGAGCCCTCCGTGCCGTCCCCCGCATCGGCCTCTTGCCGTTCCCCGCGAATGAGCAGGGCGTGGCGCTCGGGAACGTAAAGGAGTCCGATCTCCTCTCCTCGTACGCCGGCGATCTCTGCGCGAATAAGGATCTTGTGCTTGTCCTCGATGACGTCGACCCGCGGCTCCCAGAAGCGGCCGGTCGCCACGCCCGGGCGGCTACGATTCAGCTCCTGTCCGAGTCTCTGGAGGTCACTGCCTACAGTCCAAAGCCACTCCTCGTCGCGCTGGGACATGGCTGAAGTGTACTCCCGCTTGAACCAGGTTCGGGCGATTCTCCACGGTAACCTTCCTTCATGAGGACGACACTCGCGCTGGCTGTCCTTACGCGAAACAACGAACGTTCCATCGCCCGGTGTTTGGAGTCGGTAGAGGGCGTCGTAGACCAGGTTTACGTGCTCGACACAGGCAGCGAAGACGGCACGGTCGCTCTTGCGCGAATGCGAGGGGCTATCGTTAAGAAAACTGTTTGGCCCGATCGATTCGACGTCGCTTTCAACGCGCTTTTCGGCCTGGTTACCGAAGACTGGACCCTCAGACTCGATGCCGACGAGTGGCTCCTGCCGGGTTCTGGAGAGGTCATACGAGGAGTCATCGAGTCCGCCCCAATCGACCTGTTCTATATGACGCGGGTGGACGAACATCCCGACGGATCGACATCCGAAATGGTGCTGCCACGCTTAGCAAGGACGGCCTGCCGGATCCGAATGAAGGGGCGTATCCACGACCACTTCGACCCCGCCGACCTGGAGGGCAAGCGCGTCGCGGAGATTCGCGCAAAGTTCGGGCATGACGGATTTGCGGTCGCGGCACCGGAGATTAAGCAACGGAGAAACCTAAACCTGCTGCGGGAAGAGGTAGCCGAGAACCCGGATAGCCTGTACTTCAACATCGAGCTCGCGCGAACGCTTTCTCAACTGGGCGAGCCGGAGGGCCCAAGGCTGGTGCGTGCTCTGGCCGATCATCTCCTGGAGCTACAACATCTCGAAGAAATGCCCGAGCCCGTTTGCGGCGACCTTTTGGCATCCGCGCTAGATGCGATTCCTGCCGAGGAATACGGATCGGCCCGAACCGAGGGCCTGATCCGCCTGACAAGGGGCTGGTGTTCGAGGCTGCCCGGTGCCACCTGGTCGGCGGCTCAGATCCAGCTTCGACGGGGCCGTCTGCGGGAGGCTATGGACTGCCTCCTAGACCTGGAGCATATGTTTCTAACCAACGATTACCAGCGCTTCGGGGGCTTCCAACGCGGCACCATCGAGCGAGCGACGTGGCAAAACCTAGCTCTTGTAGCGCATCAACTGGGCCGCCTAGAAATCGCCAAGAGAAACTACCAGCGCTGGCTCCAACTAGAACCGCTCAACGAGCAGGCCCGCCAGAATCTGAACCTGCTCTAACTTTCCTTGCCGTCCTTGAACTTGATGCTGGCGGAGTTAATGCAGTAGCGTAAGCCGGTCGGATTCGGACCGTCAGGAAAGACGTGGCCAAGGTGGCCGCCACAGCGCTTGCACGTGACCTCGACACGCCGCATGCCAAAGGCATTGTCTTCATGCTCTTCGACCATGTTTTTATCTAGCGCTTCATAAAAGCTAGGCCAGCCGCAGTGGGCGTCGAACTTTGTGTCACTGGAGAATAACTGGGACCCGCAGGCGGCGCAGACATAGGTTCCCTCGCCCTTGAAATCCCAATATTCGCCCGTGAAGGGTCGCTCGGTCCCCTTCTCTCGCAGGACGTGATATTGCTCTGGCGTAAGGACACCCTTCCACTCGTCGTCGGTCTTTTGAATTGGATCTTCTGCCATTTGACTTTTCTACGAGCCGCGCTTCGCGATCGTCGTGCCATTCCAACAGGCGGTTGGAGGAGCGGGAATCCCCGTGCCTAGATAGCGGTGGGCCCTCCAGCAGAAAGACATTGCTTAGGCGTAACGACATTGGCGTCCTCGGTCGGCAGAACAACCATCAACCATCCTTCACTGCGTCCGCGCCCTAAAAACGGCGTGGGAATCGAAGAGGATGTAGTCGCCCCTGTACCTCTCCGGAGTTCGGAACGAGGCGGCCGAGGGGAACGTGGCGGCCCATTGCTCGCGGCCGACTTGGTCGAGCGCGAACGCGCCGGACCTTCGCATGAACAGAATTCCGTCACCCTCGACGGCTGGACCGGTGACGCTGAAGTCTTCCTCCCGGCTGAAGGTTCGGCGCCAAAGCTCCGCGCCATTCAGCGCGGCGACCCAGACGACGAATCCGCCTTGACTGACGATTGCGAACCGTCCGTCCTTCAATAGCGGTTTGCCGGCAATTGCATTTTGCACGTCGAAGTGCCACAGGATGGTTCCGGTTCGACTGCCAAGAGCATAAATGACGCCCCGAGCCGAGGAAGCGTAAACGCGCTCATCGTCGTAAGCCAGAGCCTGGATTGGGCTATCGCTGAGGGCGGTCTGCCAGCGGATTTCGCCGGTTTTCGCGTCGAATGCGGTAACAGAACCTGACCTAGCACCGACCACGACAGCGTCTCCCATCGAGAGCGGATTGACCGCGACTTGGGCTTCGCTTTCCTTGATTGATCCATCGATTGGAGCCGTCCACAGCGGTTTATGAGTACCTGCGTCGATGACGCCAAGCCTATTCGGCTCAGTCTCGGCGTAGAGCCTGCCCTGGCTCAGGAGCATCGGACTTGCGAACCCCTTGTGAGGAATGCTCCATTTTGCCTTGCCGGAAGTCGTGTCGAACGCGGAAATCGGTCCGTTGCCGATGCTGACGACGGTCACGAGCTCGTCGCTCGCTACCTTGACCCCGAGTTGGCCCTCCTTTAGTGGGAACGCCCACTTCTTCTTGCCAGTCTCCAAGCTGATCTGTCCGAAGCTCGCGTAGGTTCCGAACGCCATCGAATCGCCAGCGATCGCGAAGTCGGTGAACTCGCTGTCGACGCGGCAAACCCAGACTTGGCTCAACGTAACAGCAGCGAGGGCAAGTAACATCTCTTTTCTATTGACGTGCGGTTGATAGGTTGGAGGTTGAAAATCCAGCGTTACTGAATTCCTCGGCCAAAATGGCGAACTCGAAGGTGTCGATCCAGGCGCCCTTAATAAAGACGTTTCGCACGTGGTGGGCTTCCTGCCGGAAGCCATTCTTCAGAAGCACTCGGATGGAGCCTGCGTTCATCGGGTCCGTGTCGGCGACGATTCGCCGCAAACCTTGATCTTCGAACCCGAATTCGAGCACTCGGCGAACCGCTTCGGACATCAAGCCCTGTCCCCACTGATCCCGCCGAATCAAATACCAGAGCATCGCCTCCTTCGCTTCCGGCTTGTGGTGGCAGAGTCCTATTCTGCCTACTAGCTCGCCAGAGTCTCGCAGGGTGATGGCCAGGTCATAGGTGCGGCGAAAAGACGCCTCCCGCTCGTCGATCGTGCGCGCGATGTAGGCCTTGCTTTCGGCCTCGGTCATCACGTTGAACGACTGATACCGCACCACTTCGGGATCGGTCTCGTAGAGTTGCGCCGCGCGCCAGTCACCCATCTCGAACTCGCGCAAGATCAAACGCCGGGTTTCGAGTCGCATGGTTTCTTCAGTTTGGCAGGCGGAACCCAAACCTGCTGTAATAGAAGCATGCGTTTCCTCGCCCTCTGCTTTGGACTGGCAGTTACCTGGGTTCTCCTGGCAGCTCCCGGCTTCGGCGGAGGCGGAGGATTTAGCGGCGGAATCCACCCCGTGAACTCAAGAGGGGGAGGCAGCGATTCGCCCGAGACGGAAACTCGCGCGAAGATCATCCTTGGCATCTTCGGCGTTGGTTGGGTAGGACTCTTCGGCTATCTCATTTTAAACAAGCCGAAGCTCACCGAGATCACCTTCTCCACCGATGACGCGGCTGACCTTGTTCCGAAACTGGATCAACTCGCTAAGTCATCGAGCACTGCTACGGCCCTTGCACGCAAAGCGACTTTGAACTCTCTGCTCGACGCCTTTGCCGCTACGACGATCACGGACGGTTGGGTGGGCGAGACGTCAAACGGTACTGCGCCAAAAACGAGAAGGCTCTACATCCAGCGCATGACCGAATTGGGGATTGCCCCCAGCCCACCGACCCGAGACTCGGCGAGCGGCTCGGCGGTAGTGGGGCTCATTCTCGGAACTCCGAAGAAATTAAATCTCGGCGGAGATCGTCCAGCAATACCGACAG
>JBBSFL010000196.1:0-6064 GCA_038238735.1 Fimbriimonadales bacterium
GAGGGCTGAACATCTGGGTCATCTCTCGCGAGGCCTTGATCCGTAACAAGAAGATGTCCGGAAGGCCGCAAGATGTGGCTGATGCGGCCAGGTTAGAGGCTCTCGACCGCGATGCCTAACTTTCGCGTAGTTCGCCATGCGATAATGGCACTCGTTGAGCGATCTCAGAACCCACGAATACGATGTCCTCGTCATCGGCGCCGGAGGCGCCGGGCTCAGAGCGGCGATCGAAGCCTCCGCCACCGGAGTGACCGTCGGCGTCGTCTGCAAGTCCCTGCTCGGCAAGGCCCACACGGTTATGGCGGAAGGCGGAATGGCGGCTGCCATCGGCAACGTCGACGATCGCGATAATTGGCGCGTGCATTTCGCCGACACGATGCGGGGCGGGCAATACATGAACAACCCACGTATGGCCGAGCTTCACGCGAAAGAAGCTCCCGACTGTGTCAAAGAGCTCGAAGCCTGGGGAGCCTTGTTCGACCGCACCAAAGACGGCAAAATCCTGCAGCGAAACTTCGGCGGCCACCGCTATCCCCGCCTCGCCCACGTCGGAGACCGCACCGGGTTGGAAATGATCCGGACCCTCCAGGATCACGGCATCCATCAGGGCATCGACTTCCACATGGAGTGCACGGTCATCACGCTTCTGAAGGACGGCGAGCGGGTTTGCGGCGCGTTCGGCTACTTCCGCGAGCGCGGGCAGTTCGTCGTCTTCAAGGCCAAAGCGGTCGTGATGGCGACGGGCGGAGTCGGCAAGGCCTACTCGATCACCAGCAACAGTTGGGAGTACACCGGCGACGGCCAAGCTCTCGCCTTGGATGCCGGCGCCGATCTAATGGACATGGAGTTCATCCAGTTCCACCCCACCGGCATGGTCTGGCCGCCGTCGGTGCGCGGAATCCTAGTGACTGAAGGCGTGCGCGGTGAGGGCGGAATTCTCAAGAACAGCGAAGGCAAGCGTTTTATGTTCGACGATATTCCCGAGAACTACCGTGGCCAAACTGCCAAAGACCCCGAGGAGGGGTGGCGCTACGTAACCGGCGACAAGAACGCCAACCGCCCCCCCGAGCTCCTCACCCGAGACCACGTCGCCCGGTGCATCGTCAGAGAGGTCAAAGAGGGGCGCGGATCGCCGCATGGCGGCGTCTTCCTCGACATCGCCTGGATCAAAGAGAAAATCTCCAACGCGCCTGAGCACATCAAGAAGAAGCTCCCCGGCATGTACCACCAGTTCAAAGAACTCGCCGGCATCGACATCACACAAGAGCCGATGGAGATCGGCCCGACGACACACTACATCATGGGCGGTATCCGCGTCGACGCGGAGTCACAGATGTCGACAGTGCCAGGACTGTTCGCCGCAGGCGAATGCGCGGCCGGCCTTCACGGCGCGAACCGACTTGGCGGCAACTCGCTTTCAGATCTCTTGGTCTTCGGCAAACGGGCAGGCCAGCATGCCGCCCAGTTTGCGAGGGATAACAGTTATGAGTCCGATACGACCTATCTGGATAAGCAAATAGAAGAGGCCACCAAATTCACCCTCGCACCCTTCGATCGAGAGGGTGGCGAGAACCCGTTCGCGATCCAAAAGGACCTGCAGACGATGATGCAAAACCTCGTCGGCATCGTCCGGCAGGAAGACGAGATGCAGCAGGCTCTCCAAGCGCTCGAAGCGCTGAAGAAGCGCAACGCGAACGTTCAGGTCCTAGGCAACCGGGATTTCAACCCGGGCTGGCACACGGCGATGGACCTGTATAACCAACTCGCGGTCTCCGAAGCGATCGCCAAGTCGGCGCTCGTCAGGAAGGAAAGCCGCGGGGGCCATTTCCGAGACGACTATCCCGAAAAGGATGCCGAGCAGGCGAAAGTCAACACCGTCATCCGCAAACAGCCGGATGGCTCGATCAAGGTCTCCCAAGAGCCGGTGCCGGCTATGACCGACGATCACCGGGCGATTATCGAGGAGATGGCCTAGCTGACGGGCTGGATCGTCCACCTAATTAAACCTTCACCAGCCCGATGGTCCGTCAACTCAAACGGCAACCGAAACGGAAAGTGCCTCCGTTGAAGCGGGAGGAACGGGCTCCCCTGAGTCGGCCGCGTGTTCGATCCAGAGCTCGATACTGTGGTGGACGGCCCGGACGGCTTCATCAAAAGAAGCCCCTCCTGCAGTGCAGCCCGGGAGGTCGGGAACGTAAGCTCCCCAACCATCCGATCCGGCATTTTCGAAACTACCGTGTATCGCCTTAGTTCCATCCTGCTTGCCTCTTTATCGATCCTGGCGTAACTTACGGAACTTGCCCGGACATCCACTGAGGAGCGATGACAACGCGGTTCGGCATCCCAGCCCGAGTCCAGATTTGGTGGCTCCCACTCTGACGGTTAAGTTCCCATCCGTCCTCTTGAGCTGCTCGAGGACATCCCTTTAGGTCACGGCAGATTCTAGCCTCACCCGAATTCTGGCCTCTGTGCTCAGAAAACATAGGGAAACGGTAGTCTAGGATTGTGGCAAACGCGACCTTCCAAATCTGGCGAGGGCAAGGCAAGACCGGTAACTTCGAATCGCACTCCACCGACGTCACTGAGGGCATGGTCGTTCTGGATGCCGTCCTCCAAATCCAAGCTGAACAGGCTAACGACCTCGCCGTCCGCTGGAACTGCAAGGCCGGCAAATGCGGCTCTTGCTCCGCCGAGATCAACGGCAAGCCGCGCCTCATGTGCATGACGCGCTGCAGCGACATCGACCTCACCCAGGACGTAACTGTCGAGCCGATGAAAACCTTCCCCCTCATCAAGGATCTTGTCACCGACGTCTCTTGGAATTACGAAGCCAAAAAACGCGTCAAGCCGTTCAAACCGAGAAAGCCAGACAACGCCGACGGAACCTGGACGGTCTATCAGCAGGACATTGACCGGGGGCAAGAATTCCGCAAATGTATCGAGTGCTTCCTCTGCCAAAACGTCTGCCACGTCTTGCGCGAGCACGAGAAATTCGACGGCTTCATCGGCCCGCGAATGATGATCCACAGCGCCTACCTCGAAATGCACCCGCTCGACATCGAGGATCGCACGGCCGACCTGAAAGGGACTCAGGGCATCGGCTACTGCAACATCACTAAGTGCTGCACGGTCGTCTGTCCCGAGCACATTAAAATCACCGACAACGCGATCATCCCGCTCAAGGAGCGCGTCGCGGACTTCTATTACGATCCAATCAAGAAGCTGTTCCGTGTGCTGACCGGGAGAAAGTAGTGGAGCTGAAGAAGATTACGGTAGAGGCTATTCCTCACGCGCTTGAGCTGGGCGAGAGGTATCGGCTGCTTAACGAGCCGGACCAAGCAGCCAGCATTTGCCGAGACATCTTGGCCGTCGAACCCGCAAGCCAAGCGGCCTCTCGCATGCTGCTTCTTTCGGTTACCGACCAGTTCGGCCAAAAGCGCGGGGCAAGCTTGGCGGAATGCGAAGCGATCGCCAAGACGCTCGCAACGGATTACGAACGCGCCTACTATGCCGGGGTCGCCTATGAGCGCTGGGCTCGAGCCCTGCTTCAAGACCACACCCCGAAGCACGTCGCCGGCGAGTGGCTGAAGCGGGCCATGGACTTCTACGAGGTCGCGGAAGCGGTAAGGCCTGCTGGCAACGACGATGCCATCCTCCGCTGGAACACCTGCGTTCGGCTCATGCAACGAAATCCTGATCTCCAGGCCGAGAGCTCGGCGGACGAACACCTTTTTGGAGACTAGGGCGGGGGGAGGGCTCGTCGTAGGCGGTTGCAGAGCAACCTTGTACTCGGTGGGTAGCTCCTGGAGAGATACCATTTTCCCGCGCAGGTTATATTCGGTGGACTCCAGATACATGCTCGCCCGCATATCGGCCGAGAGCTGAAACTCGAAGTAAAAAGAGTTGTGCTTGCCCGGAATGTATCCAACCGCTTTCCGTCCGCGCAGCCGGTCGTAATCCGCCAGTTGAGGCATCTGGCCTGAAAGTGTATGCTTCGCGAGACCAGTCATGTCCAAGCTCATCAGCGACGAGTAACCCTGCACCTGCTCGGACTGAACGAGGACTCCAAGTTGAGGCGAAATGTTAAGGCTCAACGAAAAGTTCGGATTGATCCCGTCGGGTAGGGCCTCGGGCATGTACTGCATCAGCGCGGTTCGCGGTCTTGTCCGGCCGTTTGGGTCGGGCGTGGGAGAGGGGAAGAAGCTGCGATGCTTGTGGTAGGCGAGCTCCTGAAGCTGGGCCTTGGCGGCCGGGCTCAAGCTGGAGAACGAAAGCGACTTCCGATCCTTGAGCCCTGCCCGCTGCTCAGCCGAGAGCGTTCCATAGAACCGCAACTCGGCCGACCAAAGCTGCTGCAACCCCCGGCCTAGAGGCATCACTACGCTCGCGAGGCTGTAAAGAACGGTAGGGGCATCGTCGAACCCCTCTTCCGCTTGGAAGATCCCCGCCGGATCGAACCCGATCATGCCGGAGGCATCCTCGTTTTGGAGAAATGCCGCCAAGTGTTGCCGATTCATCGGTTCCTGCCACTTTCGCGGCGAAAGGGAAAGCCAACCGTCCGTCCGCTCGATATCCGTGCCCGAATACCGAAGGGCCCCAAAGGAATTTGGAGGGAGGCGCTCTTTTGCATCTCGGAAAGTCCAGCCCGACTCCATCGCCTGATCGGGAAGACACGCGACCACGTTGACACCCTCCTGCTTGGCCGAGTCCGAAATAGCCTCCGAGACGAAAAAGGAAAGTGGTTCGAACGTGTAAGGGTCCCCGATCTGCTAATGGGTGGCATCCGAAACCGACGGATCGCCGCCTTCGTCAGGATAGAGGGCGTGAAGATAGGGCAGTTTCCGGACTGAAAACGATGTCCCTCGGCTCGAACGGCTTCGCGGGCGTCGGCTTGGGTGGAATCCGCTTCGGGTCCGACATGTTCGTCTCGCCAAACGTGACGATAGAGCCCTCCGCGTTCAGGAAGTACGCACTGAAGCTCGGCGTCGAGTCCGGCTGGTCGCGGCGGGCGATTAAGACGATCCGGGTCGATTTTGGATCGAGCGGCAAAGTGTACAGGCGGGGATCGACGGTGAACCACGAGTGGCGATTGTCGAAGCTCGCATCCCTGTGGAAGTTCTGAATCCACGTCTGCTGATCCTCGGCCAGTTGCCGCAGAATGCTCGGATCGATCCGAGGCAGGGGCAGCTCCATCCGCGTGGGCTTGTCGGCAAGGAGGGTCTCCCCCGCCGGCAGGTCGGCGATCACCTTTGGATCAAGACTCAGGATCAGTGCTTCCGTCGCTCGCTGCGAAGGAAGCTCTTTTTTGATCTGGTCCATTAACGCATAGGCACCCTGCTGCGTCTGCTGATCCGGCGAGTTCGCCCCCCGATCGATGCTGCTCCAAATCTCCGCGAGATGCCGCACCGAAGCGGACGTAAACGGCTGCCGCTCGGCAAACTTCTTTGCAACCTCAGACTGGGCCGCAACGACTCGCTCGACCATCCGCTGCCGCTCCGACTCCTGACGCTTCCGAAGTGTTTCGCGATCCAGCCGCAGCAACAGTCCATCGGACGTGGGCTCCACTTGCCGACGCAGGCGTGGGCGAACCGGTCCAGCAGTTCGGCCGATTTGACCCCATGCACGTCGATCAGCACCGTCTGAGTCGAGAGAACGGCATCGCAAGTCAGCTTCCTACCAATCGCCTGCGATAGCGTCGCAGCATGTCCTTCATCCGGCCCGCTTTCGCGTGGAAGTTGATCGAGTCGTCCGCCCGAAGCAAAAGGCCGAGAATCGCGACTGTCAACATGTCATTCAAGTCTACGGCAAACCACTCCTTCACCGAAAGCCGTCAAGCCGGCTGCCAGGGCGGCGGAGTATAAGAAGGAGTGGCAAAGAATCGTCTGCCCGACGCGGTCACCGAGAAGCTCAAGAAGGTTCCCGGCAAGCCGGGCTGCTACATCTACAAAGACGATCGCGGCGACGTGCTGTATGTGGGCAAGGCGCTAGTCCTCAAGAATCGCGTCCGCAGCTACTTCCAAGAATCGGCTCGCCACGGGCCCCGCATCGACCGCCTCGTGCGCAA
>JBBSFL010000197.1:0-6051 GCA_038238735.1 Fimbriimonadales bacterium
AAGTCCTTTCGCTGATTCGCGATGCTGAAGCCAGGTGTCCAGTCCCTAGCGAGAACTTTGGGACCGTAGTTTTCGAACGCCCAACTGCCGCCTGCCCCGCCTCCAATCATCTCCCTTGCCTGGGCGGGATCGAGGCCCGCTTTGGTCGCGAAGCTCAGGCACTCGCACAGAGCCAGAAGGGCTCCCCCAACCGCGATTTGATTCGCCATCTTCATTCGCTGGCCCGCACCTGAGCCCCCTACTTGCTCCGCGCGCCTCGTGTAGGGACCCATGGCGTCAATCGCCTCCGCGACATCAGCGTCGCGTCCCCCGCAGAAGATGGTTAACTGCCCTTTCTGAGCGCCGACCGAGCCTCCCGTGACCGGAGCATCGACGAATCGAAGATCCATCGCCTCCAATTCGCGGGCCGATTGCGCGGCCGCGTTCGGCGCGATCGTCGAGTGGTCGACGAAGAGGGTTCCTTTCTTCGCGTTAGGCGCAAGCTGGTCGAGGCATTCTTGGACGTCCTCGGTTCGGCTGACGCAGAGAAAAACGACGTCGCATCGCCCCGCAAGCTCTGAGAGACTCTCCGCAACAGTCGCCCCTCGTTCTCGCAGGGGCTGCGTCTTAGACGGGGTGCGATTCCATACCGTAAGCTCGGAGCCTTCTCGAACCAAATGCCCAGCCATCGGCCCGCCCATCACCCCCAGGCCGACAAAGCCGAGACGCCGATTCATCGTCATTTATCCTACCCTCCGAACCTAGACTTAGAAATTGCGGCTGAAATCGCAATTTTGTTTGGCGAAGCCCTAATAACAGGTTTATCATAAAGGCGTCTTGCACTCTTAACTTTGGATGGAGGTCGTCACTATGCGACGCCTTGCCTTTACTTTAATAGAACTCTTAGTCGTGATCGCGATCATCGCGATCCTCGCCGCGATCTTATTCCCTGTGTTTGCGCAGGCCAAGGAGGCCGCGAAGAAGACGAGCTGCTTGAGCAACACCAAGCAGGTGAATCTGTCGATTATCACCTACATGTCGGACAGTGACGACAAGGTGGTTCCGGTCAATGGATGCAGCTGGGAATCCTCTGTTTACGGCACCGTGAACTGCTCAACCTACCCGTCTATAGCTTATCCCTACACCAAGAGTTGGCAAATCCACCGGTCACCAGGAGACGGCCACGGAGAAGAGACCTACGCTCTTATGCCGGATGATTCCGGGCCCTGCACAGCGACCGATAAGGGCCAATGCTATGGGTGGCGCTCCAACTACGGCTATAACTTCATCTTCCTCAGCACCGTCTACTACGATCCAGGCAAACCAGACAGCGGGTCCGTAAACCCTGTGAATGGGAGTCTCATTGGCGCCCCGGCCAGTACGATTATGACGACGACTTCGATCTGGGACCGATCCGGCGGAGCTCCCAAGGGCGGAGGTAACTGGGCGGTGAATCCACCGTGCGTTATCAGCCCATCCGGAACGAGCTACGCATTCTCGACTCCCTACTCCTACTACTACCTCGCGACGGTCTCGGGCGCCTTGTGGGACTATACGAACAACACCTCGGCAACCCAGTTCGGGTACACGTTCCCGTTCTTCACCGGACGGACCATCGTGAACACGAGCTTCGTCGACGGTCACGCCAAGGGCCAACGGATCGGTGATCTGGTTAAGGGATGCAACCCTACGACCGAAGTCATCTCTAACACGGACAGCTATCTCTGGGATCTTCAATGAGGAGTCTCATCGTTGTGGCGGCGTTCGTTTGGATCTGCGGCCTCCTGGGTTGCGGAGCCGCGGAAAGCAACTCGACACAATCTGCTCAAGAGGACATTAGCAAGAGCATGTCGACCGGCGGACCGACGGCCGATCCCAAGCTTCCTAAGGGCGCGGGTGCCAGCGGCGCCGTACAGCCACCCGGCAACAAGAGCCCCAAGTTTCGGCTCAGTGGCGGCTAAATCGATTGGGCGGAGCGCTTTGCGTTCCGCCTAGTCTTGCTCGAATCGGATGCTCGCGCCTCGGGCATGCGTCGAGAAACCCTCCATCTCTCCGAACGCCTCGATGGTCGGAAGCAACTCCTTCAGGTCCTCCCTTGTGAGCCTCGCCACGCTTTGAACTTTCAGAAAGTCCAATACGTTAACCGGCGAACCGAACCGGGCAGCGCCGCTTGTCGGCAGCGTATGACTCGGGCCTAGGCAAAAATCTCCGGCGCTCTCCGGCGTCCAATCGCCGAGCAGAATGCAGCCTGCGTTATGGATCGACTCCATCGTCTTCTCCGGGTCTTTCGTTGCGATCGTGAGATGCTCCGGAGCGATCGCATCGACGATCTCGCATGCTTGACGGAGGTCCCTGGCGATGAACGCCATTGACTCGTTCTTTAGAGCCAGCCGCATCGTGTCTTCCCTCTTCGCCCCGTAAAGCTGCTTCTCTACTTCAACTAAAATCTCCTCGCATTTGGCTTTCGAGACCGTCACCAGGAACGCCGCGTTGTCGGGGGCATGCTCGATTTGAGTGAGCAGGTCGGCGGCCGCAAAGCGGACGTTGGCCTCGTCGTCGGCAAGCACGCAGACCTCGCTAGGCCCTGCATAGCCATCCAGCCCAACGGTTCCCCAGAGTTGACGCTTCGCTTCATTCACAAAGCGGTTTCCCGGCCCCACGATCTTGTCCACGCGAGGCACCGACTCGGTGCCGAGCGCCATCGCCGCGATAGCAGCCGCCCCGCCGATCTTAAAGGCTTTGTGGATCGTGCAGACGGAGAGCGCGTATAGGACTTCGACGGAAAGAGTTCCGTCGCGACGGGCGGGCACGGACACGATTCGCTCGTCCACGCCGGCTACGAGGGCCGGTACGGCATTCATCAGGACAGAACTAGGATACGATGCCGAGCCCCCCGGGACATAAATTCCGGCGCTTCTTAGTGGCGAGATTCGCTGTCCAATGTCAGATCGGTTTCGCTTCCACCAGTTGACCCCTCCACGGGGCTCGCCTCCGGTTCTCGGATACTTCGACGACCGAAAGTTCATGAGTTGGTCCACGTGAAAGCCGGCGATTCTCCCATGTGCACGATCGATGGCCTTCCGATTCCTTTCTGGAGCATCTCGCGTCGAGAAGGCGATGTCTTCTAGGGAGACCTCGATAGAGACGAGTTCCGGAGCATCGAATTTCCGAGCGTTTTCGAGAAGGGCCAGATCCCCCCGCGTTCGCACGTCCTCGATAATCTCTTGGACGATGCGCTCGGTCTCGGCATCGCGATAGATACCCCGCTTTCGGAGGAGCGGGAACGGGTCTTGGGTTTCGCAGTTGACGATCTTCATGGTCAGACATCGGATTGGAAGGCCATCGCCCTTCGAATCCTGCGCTCGACGCGCTCGTGCCCGAGCACGGCCATGAGCTCAAACAAACCCGGCCCGAAAGTCTTGCCCGTGAGTGCAACCCGCGTCGGGTGCACGACCGGACCCAGCTTCTCCAGACCCCTATGGCTCTGGAAGCCCTTCAGAATCGATTCGTAATGCTCCACCGTCTCGACTTTCGACTCCGCGAGCTTGTCCAGAATCCACTGGAATAGCTCGGGCACGTGCTCCTGAGTTAGCCACTTATCCACCGCCTTCGCGTCCATCGACGGCTCCTCGACAAAGAAAAACTCCAGCGCTTCTCCGAATTCCGCGAGCGTCTGCACACGCTCCTGCTCTTCCTTTAGGGCCGCAAGCACATAGGCACGATCCGCCTCCGCCGCCGAAGCGATCCGTTGGAGCCGTTCCAGGATGAGTTTTTCTTCAACCGGCGGCTTATACGGCATCCGGTTCTCTTCCTCAAAGTTCGTCCAGTACTCCGTGGTGTACGGGTGCGCGATGTACGCGAGCAGGACATTCAGCAAGCGATCCGGGCTCATCTGCCGGATCACATGGCCGTTTAGCCACCGCAGCTTCTCGATGTCGAACTTGCCGGGCGATGCCTGCAAACCCTTGAGATCGAACGCAGCCACGAGGTCTTCCTCGGACAGGACCTCGCGCTCATCGCCGGGAGACCATCCGATCAGGGCGATGAAGTTTTTCAGCGCCGCCTTTAGAAAGCCCTCTGCCGCGTAGGCCAGAACGCGAGTTGCGCCGTGGCGTTTCGAGAGTTTCTTCCCATCTGCCCCGACGATCGTCGAGCAATGCACGAAGACCGGCCGCTCCCAGCCGAACTGGTCGAAGAGAAGCGCATGGAATGGCGCCGAGGATATCCACTCTTCGCCCCGCACGATGTGGGTGATCTCCATCAAGTGATCGTCGACCATCGCCGCGAAGTGGTACGTCGGCATACCGTCCGCCTTCAGAAGCACCGGGTCGGGCAGCGTGTCGGTATCGAACTCGATCCTCCCCCGAATGAAGTCCTCCACCAAAACCTTCTGGCCCCGTGGGATTCTCTGGCGCACAACGCACGGCTTGCCTGCCGCCTCCGCCTCGGTCACCTTCTCCGCCGAGGCATCGCGCCAGTCGCCTCCAAAATAACCCGTCGCCTGCTTGTTGATC
This sequence comes from Fimbriimonadales bacterium, assembly GCA_038238735.1. Lineage (GTDB taxonomy): Bacteria > Armatimonadota > Fimbriimonadia > Fimbriimonadales > Fimbriimonadaceae > JAFDWR01. The sequence goes on from JBBSFL010000197.1 coordinate 4,494, forward strand.
TGCTGGAACTGCCGCAGTTCATCCAGTTCCTCAGGTGTATCGAACGCCTTGTAGGCATGACCCATTCTTATCAGCTCGTCGATGTGCTCTTGGTAGATGCCAGCCTCTTTTCTCTCGCTCTGCCGATACGGCGCAAAAGGGCCGCCAACATGAGGCCCCTCATCGAATTCGATCCCGACCCAACCAAGAGTCTGGATAATCTCTCGCTCGCTGTCCTCGACATACCGGGTCCGGTCCGTATCCTCGATCCGCAAAATGCACTGCCCACCCTGCCGCCGCGCGAAGAGGTAGTCGTAAAGCGCAGTGCGCAACGCACCCACGTGCAAAAGGCCGGTGGGGCTTGGCGCGAATCTGACTCGAACGGACATGGGGGATAGTTTACTGGAGGCTGCCTTCAGGTGTGCAAAGGCTAAGTCAGGGCTATTGCCATCTGGCGGACGAAGTCCTCGAAGTACGGACGCGAGTCCCAAGGGCCAGGCGCTGCTTCGGGGTGGTACTGGATGGATGAGGCTCCCAGATCGGGTAAAGCAATGCCCTCGACCGTTCCGTCGTTCAAATTGAGCTGGGTCACCTCGGCGCCGGTGCCCTTCAGCGAGTTCGCATCCACCGCGTAGCCGTGGTTTTGCGACGTGATCGTGACCTTGTCGGTGCGCAGGTTCTTCACAGGGTGGTTGGAGCCCCGGTGACCGAATTTCAGTTTGTAGGTACGCCCGCCGACCGCGTGACAGAGAAGCTGATTGCCAAGGCAAATTCCGAAGATCGGCTTCTTGCCGAGTAAGCCCTTTACCGTTTCGATAACCGGGCCGAGGCGCTGCGGATCGCCGGGGCCTGGACTAAGGAGGATGCCATCGGGGTTCCAGGCAAGAACTTCCTCCGCTGTCGTCGTGGCGGGCAGGACGATCGGCCGGCATCCGGCGCGCCAAAACCGTCGGAGGATGTTGAACTTGAGGCCACAGTCCAGAACGACGAGGCGCTTTCGGTTCTCGGGATCCGGCTCCTCGACCGTCTCCTTGCCGGATGGTCCCCATTTGTAGGGCGCCTTGGTCGTTACGGAGAGGCAGAAATCGGTGTGGTCGTAGTCTCGCGTCTGGGTCAGCGCTTCGCGGCCCTGGTCGAGGTCGTCGCAGATGACTCCCATAGTGACGCCGGCGCTGCGGATGTGCTTGGTGATGGCACGAGTATCGAGACCCTGGATACCAACCATGCCGCGCTCTTCGAGGAGGGCGTGGATAGATTTTGTTGCGCGCCAGTTGCTGGGAACTTCGCAGGCTTCCCGAACGATGAGGCCGGCGGGCTGGAGGCGGTCGGACTCGAAGTCGTCGTCGTTGATTCCGTAGTTGCCTATAAGCGGATAGGTGAGGAGAACGATCTGGCCCGCATAGCTCGGATCGGTGAGGATCTCCTGGTAACCGGTCATTCCAGTGTTGAAGACGACCTCGCCGACGGTTTGGCCGGTCGCTCCAAGCGCCGCGCCCTCGTATTTCGAGCCGTCGCCGAGCAGAAGAAATCGCTTCAATTCAAGTAGCTAGGATACCTTTCGTCAGGCATGCTCCGCCCT
>JBBSFL010000198.1:0-6041 GCA_038238735.1 Fimbriimonadales bacterium
TGGCGAAACGAGTCAACTTCGGAGTGCGACGACTGAAAAACCAGAAAAGGGAGGAGAGCAGGAATCCCGCGACCGCCGCGAAGACAAGTCCCTTGCCCACTAGCCCAAGAGTCAGAGACCACGGCTCGGCGAAGGGCAGGGTCGTCTGGTGGGGATTAGGGTCCAGCGTTAAGCTCCAGACTTGGAATCGGTGCCCTCATACTTCGTCGGGCATTTCACGAGCATCTTTTCGCTGATGAAGACGCCTTTCTCGACGTGGCCGATCGCAACCACTTGTTTGGCATCGCCAAGATTGTTAACCGGCTCGCCGGTATGGACAACCTCGATTTTCTGGCCGAGCCGATCGGTCAGGGTGAAGCTCAGCCGACCATGGATGCGATCGTCCCGGACGGTCTTGGGATCGATATTGCCGGCCAAGTGAAGGCGGTCACCCTTCGCAACCTTCGCTTCGGCGACGGTGACGTACGGGCTTGCACTGTTCATGAACGCCGCCGTGACTCCAACCATCGCGGCCGCCGCGACAAGCCCGGTCACTATTGCTCCAGTTCGAGAATTCGGCATCGACTTCATTATGAATGGTACGCGTTATGCTACGTTTAGGAACGCCGCCGCGACTCCATGTGGTTAGGCTAAAATGTCAATGATGCCCACTCGATTTTCTGCCCGAACGGCCGCCGCTATGGCTTTGTTCACGCTCACCCTCTTCTCGGTAGCTCAGCCTCAGAAACCGAAGGTGCCGATCGACGTGGGCCCCCTTAGCATGAAAACGAATTTGGGAAGCTTCAAGCTGGTCTCTCACTCCGACGAAGACCCGCTTCGGGGCCACCTCGAGATGTCGTTCACGGGCACGGTTTTGGTCAGTGGGTTAGATGCTAAGGGCAAAGTTACACCGAGCGGTGGCGTCCGACTCGAGTATGCGGACGATGCCCACAAAAAGCGGGTGTATTTCGGAACCGGCAAGTTGGTCGTCGATGGAACAGCACGGTCCATCCAGTGGTTCGGGCGCGGCATGCAGGGCACGTTCGTCGGCCGAGGTCTCTTGCGCCTCTATGGCGAATTCGACAAGGATTCGAAGACCGGCGACTACTGGTTCGGTCCGATGTCCGATACAAAGTCGGCAAGGATTGCCTGGAATAGTCTGGGCATGCAGGTTGATATCCCCTTCCATGAATCTGGCCCCTCGCAGCAAACGATTCCGACTCCCCGAAAGAGCGGAGGCTAGTCCGGTTGCTCCGGAACACGTTCCTTCACGTGCCAGGGCTGAAGGAGAAGGGTGAACGCGTCCTATGGCAGGCCGGCTGTCACGAGTGGGATCACCTCATCGACGAACCGGATCGGTTCGATTACGGTGACGCGCCGCGAGACAACGTCAAGCGTTACATCGAGCGCTCACGCAAGGCGTTGGAAACGGGTCGACACCAATTCTTTCGCAAGGGCTTGGGAATCAAGGACGCTTGGCGCGCCTTTGGCGACTTCCGGCACTCGTGTGTTTATCTGGATATCGAAACCGACGGCAGTCAGCGATACGACTCGGTAACCACCATCGGTCTCTATGACGGCAAAGAGTTTAAGTGCCTCGTTAAGGGCCAAGACTTAGAAAACTTCCGCGACGTCATTTCGCACTACAGCATGATCGTCACTTACCACGGGGCCGGGTTCGATCTGCCCGCGCTGCAGAAGCGATTCTTTGGCCTGAGCTTCGATCAAATTCATTTAGACTTGTCCCCAACCCTTCGCTCAATCGGCCTGAAGGGCGGGTTGAAGAGCATCGAGAAGGAAGTCGGTATCGAAAGAAGCCCCGAGACGGTCGGTCTCAATGGATATGACGCGGTCAAGCTTTGGCGGCGATATCAGAATTTCGGCGACGAAAATGCGCTCGAACAGCTAATCGCCTACAACCGCGAGGACGTCGTCAATCTGGAGCGTCTTGCCGTCCTCGCCTACGAGCGACTTCGAAAGACAACTTTCGCCCACCTCACCGAGCCTAGCCTTTTCCGTAGCAGGAGCTTCTAGCTCGCCGGGCCGATAACCACCAGCTATCCAACGTGCAACGTAGCCTTCTTCGGAAGATTGAAGCGATCTGTACAAATCTCGAACTCGGCGCCCGGGAGGATCAGCTTCGCCGCAGGAATAAAACCGTTCGTAGGATTCACCGCTACGTCAGCACGCACGGGCAGATAGTCTTCCGCGGGAAGGATCTGCAGCTCGACGACATGGTCGCCCGGATGACTGTCGAGAAGCTTCCGAAAATCACGCATTTGCTGCGCAGTCGCCCGGCCAATGCGGACCCGAACAACCGACTCTGGCTCGGCAGGGAAGGAGAGATCGAGAGTCCCCTCGAGGGGCCGGATGTCGTCGAGCATGACCTCGACCGAACGCTCCCCTCGCATCTCGCGAAACTTCACGAACCCCGAAGCCTGTACCACCTGGTCCTTGATGATGTTGTCTTTCAGCTTGGCGTAAGTCTTCGGGAATACGGTAATGCCGATTTGTCCGCTGAAATCTTCCAGAACCAGCGCGGCCATCCGCTCGCCCGAAGATTTCGTCACCATCGTCCGCAGACTCGCCACAACGCCGGCGAGTTTGACCGGGGTGCCTTCTTCCAGTTCTTGAAGCGAAAGGCAGGAATGCGTAGCGCTCTTTGCGACGATCCGTTCGAGGCCCCGCAGAGGGTGATCCGAGACATAGATGCCCATCACCTCTTTCTCCATCGCCAAAATTTCGTTCCGGTTCGGGGGATCGCAGTCGGGCAAGACCGGGTAGTCGCGCTTACTGGACGAGGCACCCTCACCGAATAGCGAATCCTGTCCCGCCAGCTTGTTCCGGAGGGCGTTGTCGGCATATTGCAACGCCGCCTCGCAGCGATCGAGGAGCTTGCGGCGATTGCGATCGATGCCGTCGAGTGCGCCGGCCCTTACAAGCGCCTCCAGTGCCGTTTTGCTGAGCCCGTAAGGCTTGACTCGCTCGCAGAATTCGAAGAGGTGGGTAAACGGCCCGTCGGCGGCACGCTCCCCAATGATCGCCTCGACGATGCTCTCGCCAACGCCCTTGATCGCGACAAGTCCAAAGCGAATGGAGCCCTCCTCGATTGAGAAGCCCGCCGTCGAAGCATTCACGTCCGGCGGAAGGACGGGAATCTTCATGCGCCGGCACTCTTCGACGCAGGTCGTGACCCGATCCTCCTTGCTCAAATAAACGCTGAGCAAAGCCGCCATGTACTCGACCGGATAATTCGCCTTCAAGTAGGCGGTCTGATAGGCCAGGATCGAATAACAGACCGCGTGCGCCTTGTTGAAAGCGTAGCCCGCGAAGGGTAGCAGAAGCTGCCAAACTTCGTTCGCGATTTCCGGCGCGATCGTGTTCGCCGCCGTACCGTCCATGAATTCGACCTTCATGTCGGCCATCGCCTTCGCGTCCTTCTTTCCCATGGCCCGACGAAGGACATCTGCCTTGCCGAGAGAGAACCCTGCAAGCGCTTGGACCAACTTCAGAACCTGGTCTTGGTAAACGATGACCCCGTAGGTTTCCTCCAGGATCGGCCGCATCCGCTCGTCGAGATATTGAGGCTTCTGCTTGCCGTATTTCAGGTCGATGAAGCGGGGAATGTGCTCCATGGGCCCCGGACGGTACAGCGCGATCATGGCCGCCAGCTCGCGAATACTATCCGGTTTAAGTTGCGAAACCCACCGAGTCATGCCCCCGCCTTCCAGCTGGAACACCCCAATCGTCTCCCCCCGCCCGAGCATCTCGAAAGTCTTCGGGTCGTTGTCGCGGATGGTCTGGATGTCGAATCGCTCAGGTGGCACGGGTTTGCAACCCGTGGTGTCAGGGGTTTTTAACCCCTCTCCAGAAAGTGGTTTACAACCCGCGGTGTCGGAAGTTTTTAAGCGTTGTTCGGCCGCTCCAGCTGCACCATGGCTATTTGAATCTGGAATATTCGAGGTCCAGGGCCAGCCAACTAACCCGGCAGTTGCAGGATTCGCACACACATATTCAACTGACTTTTCGTAGTCCGCAGGCGTGCGAATCAGGTGGTCGAAATACTCCGGCTGCCATAGCTCGCCGCTGCGACTGGAGTTCTTGTTAATCTGACGGGCGCTGTGCCTTTTAACCGAATGGAGAATCCCGGGCAAGTCGTGCCCATCGAGCGGTTGGATGATCGCGTGGACGTGGTTGGGCATAACCGCCCAACTGTGTAGGTGGTATCTCTCTCCGTCAAAGTGAGCCAAGCTCTCCTTGACAACGTTCGCATTGTCTGGTTCTCTGAGCACGCAGGATCCAAATCCCGCATCCAAGAGCTCCTCTAGCTTCGTCTGAAGCAGGCGAGCGAGCTCTGCGCGTTCCTTAGGCACGAGACTTTCTTCGCGACCGCGCAAATCGTCCCGAAGCTCAATCCACTCACGAGCCTTGTCCGCGGGAAGGGCGTCCGCTAGACGCCAAACGACGTGATAGATCCCTCCTTCGGCAGTCCAGTGGGGAAGATAGGCGCCCACTCGCTTCGACACCCGTTGGGCATCCACCTTGATTGCGATTTCCCCGTCTGCCTTGACTGCGGATACCGAAGACACGGCTTGCAAAGCCGTGGATACCATGGGTTGCAAACCCATGCCACGCTCGATGTTCTTGACCGCTTGGGCCAAGACCGTTAAGTTGGACAGACCCAAGAAGTCCATCTTGAGCATGCCGATCTTCTCGAGAATGCCCATCTCGAATGCGGTAATCGGCTGCCCATCGTTGCCCCGATAGAGGGGAACGTAGTCGACGAGTGGGTCGCCCGAGATGACGACTCCCGCCGCGTGAACTCCTGCATGGCGAGCCATGCCCTCGATCGACTTGGCTGTCTCGATGAGGCTCGTCAGCCGAGAATCCGCCTGGACCATCTGCCGGAACTCGGGCAGCTCCTTCTCGGCGCGAGAAATATTCCAGCCTGGCAAGGTCGGGATCACCTTGCAGAGGCGATCCGTCTCCTGCGGCATGTAGCCGAGCACCCGCCCAGCGTCCTTGATCGCCGCCTTCGCGCCGAGCGTCCCGAAAGTGATGATCTGGGCGACGTGATCCTGCCCGAATCGGTCGGACACGTATTTAATAATTTCGTCGCGCCGGGCATCCTCGAAGTCCATGTCGATATCCGGCATGGAGATGCGCTCGGGGTTCAGGAACCGCTCGAAGGTCAGGTCGTATGCGATCGGATCGACATCGGTGATCCCGAGCGTGTAAGAAACCAGCGAACCCGCTGCCGAGCCCCGCACTCCAAAGTAAATCCCACGGTCCCGAGTCGCGTTGGCGAACTCGCGAACAAGGAGGAAGTAGTCGCCAAACCCCGTCTTTTCGATAACGTCGAGCTCAAACTCCAGCCGTTCCAGGGAAAGCTCCGGATCCTTCATCCGATCCTGAAGACCCTTGCGCGCCAACTCCCGCAGATAAGCGAAATTCTCCACCCCTTCGGGCACGTCAGGCTGAGGCATCGGCGCCCGAGTCTGCTCCAAGTCGAGCGCGCACATACTCGCCACCATCTCCGTATTCTCGATCGCCTCAGGAGTGTCCGCAAACAGAGCCGACATCTCGTCCGGCGACTTGATATAGAACTCCTCAGTCTCGAACTTCATCCTCCGCTCGTCCGCCACGAGGGCGCCCGTTTGGATGCAGAGGAGAACATCATGGGGCTTGGAGTCGCCCTTGCACAGGTAGTGAGCGTCGTTCGTCGCGATCAGCGGCAACTTCAAATCGCGAGCGATCTTGATCAACGGCTCCTTGATCGCCGCTTGTTCCTTCAATCCGTGGTCTTGAAGCTCGATAAAGAAATTGCCGTGCCCGTACATCTCGTCGTACATCCCGGCGAGGTACTGGGCCTTGTCGTATTCGCCCCGAAGCAGTTCCTGGCAGATCTCGCTGCCAAGGCAGGCCGAGGTCGCGATGACTCCTTTGCTGAATCGGCGGAGCAGGTCATGGTCGACTCGCGGCTTGTAGTAATAGCCCTCTAACGACGCGATGCTGCTCAGCTTGCAGAGATTCCGATAGCCCTCCAGGTTCTTCGCCAGCAA
>JBBSFL010000199.1:0-6033 GCA_038238735.1 Fimbriimonadales bacterium
CTAAGCATCTCTGGCTTCAGCCTGAGAAGTACGGAGTCGAGCCATCTCCGAGAATAATTGAGCCGACCACCTATAATTTCCTTCTGCGTCATCCTTCTAGCTTACCGAAGGGCTGGGGCGCACCCTCATCTGGGTTTGTCTCCAGATTAGGACGCAGGGGCAGACCTTCAGCGGAACGCCTCTACAAGTTCTTCAGATCCGCCACGACCTTGAAATCAAAACGACGATGCTCGTTTCGAACGTCCAGGCCGAGCACGTTGCCGACGGCCTCCCTCACATACAGAAGCTCGCCCCCTAACGGCCGTTAGCCGCAGGTCGATTCAGCCTCCTTTCCACTGAGTTGTGGCATTTGAAGAAGCAAGATCAGGGGAGCGATCATCTAACTAAACTACGGTTTCGAAGGAAGACGTGTTCGACTGCCACCCCTCTCGAAGCAAGACTGAGTCGGAAAGCTTGGGACATGGATGCGACCTGCCCTGTCTTTCAGTTAGCGGTTTGGGGAGCCGATGAAGCGGGTGCTTACGTTTTCACGATGTACATCGTTTTGACAGTTTCTCCTATTGGCTTTGGGAAAGACATCGACGCGCCTCGGGCGCGATCGTGAACGTGGGGACCTCTTGTGATGGCTTGGGAGATTCGAGGTTCACCATATCTCCTTCTAGAGTCCACTTTCCACTTGTCCAGGGGCCGGTATCGGTGAGGTTGTCGGATTTGAGGGGATCGGCACCGGTAATGGCAAAGGTGTGATCGGCCTTGAACTCGATCCGAAACTTGTCCTCGCTCTTGGGCTCGTCTTGTTTGGAGCCCTCGGTCCAATCGAACTTCCACTCGCTAACGACCTTGGCAGCCGTATCGGGAGCCAGAGAGGGATTCGCGGACGGCGGAGGGTTGGTCGACACCGTCGTATCGTCTTGCTTGCAGCCCCCGATCATTGCAAGCGCGATCAGACCAATCCACAGGTTGTTCATTGAAGAAAAACGACGCCCCACTAGCCAAAATGATGCCGAGACAACGTCTTGAGCATGGGTGAGGTCGCGAACTTGACATAAACGTCCTTCGTCTTATCCCAACTCAATTCAGGAGAAAGACGATGCGTGTGATTGTATTAGTTAAGGCTACCGAGGAAAGCGAAAAGGGCTTTGTCAAGACGCCCGAGACGACGGCCATGATGGAGGAGATGGGCCGCTTTAACGATGAGTTGATCAAGGCCGGCATTCTGAAAAGCGAGGCCGATTGCAATGGGATTACGCCTTCTTCCAAGGGCAAACGTGTTGCGTTCGATGGCTCCGATAGGACAGTTATTGACGGCCCCTTCCCCAACCCTCGCGAGCTTGTCACCGGTTACTGGTTCTGGGAGGTCAAGGACATGGACGAGGCGATTGCGTGGGTCAAACGCTGTCCCAATCCAATGGCAGGTCCGAGCGAAATCGAGATCCGGCCGATTGAAGAGGATGTCTGATTTAGTGCCTCCACAGCCCTACTGTGGAGGTCCTTGGGTCCTCTTCAACTGCGGTAGACGTGGGCTCGGTGCCGGGGCCGAACGGGTCGGGCCAGTGAATCAAGCCTGCAAGGATCTCAGGGCTCGTGTGTCAAGAAGCTGCGTGCCTGTCGACGTACCGACGGGCAACCCAGGCTCTCGCAATTGCCTGGGCATTCGCCTTGGCGGACTGCGTGGAATCCACTTCTACGTCATAGCGGCGAAACGTGTGCACCCCTTCGAAGTCGTCCGCCGCGTCTCCTATTCGGCGATCTCGCCGTGCTCGCTCGCGGGCCGCTAGAACGCCGAGCGGGCAATGCAAACCCACCCACAACACGTCTCGATCCCGGAGCGCCGCCTCTAGATGACCAAGTTGCTCAGCGCTTTCCAGCACGATCTCGGCGATCACGTGGTTCCCGGCGTCCGACAGCGCGGCGATGCTCCGAAAATATCCGTCGAATACTCGCGGACGCATTTCCGGCCAAGCAGCGTTGCTTTGGGTTGGCAACACGCCTCCGAACAGAATCAAATCGGCGGAAAAGCGCAGGAAGGGAACCGGCATCTCGGTCTGCAGCGCCTTGCCTAGAGTCGACTTCCCGGAGCTCGAGGGTCCGTTCAACACGAGAATGCTCATACGAAAACGGTAGCACCATTTGACGGCAGGAAGAATGCACCAACCCGAGTCTTGAACGACGGCGAACCAAGCGCTTCATGTCCGAATCTTCGCATCGAGTGCCGAGGCACCTAAGACGGTGCCCTCGGCTAGCTAACCACGCTTTCGAACTTCAGCTAAATCCACTTCTTCCACCGGAACAGCCCCAGGATCCCGAGCGAGCTGAGAATCATCAGGAGGATCGCGAAGGGGTATCCGAGGGGCCAGGATAGCTCCGGCATGTTTCGGAAGTTCATTCCGTAGATGCCCGCAATGAGGGCGGCGCTCATGAGGACGGTCGCGATGACGGTCATCTTCTTCATGACCTCGTTCAGGTTATTAGAGACGACTGAGAGGTGAACGTCCAAAAGCGAAGTGAGCGTGTCGCGCTGAAGGTCGATCGACTCCAGCGCCCGGGAGGTGTGGTCGTAGACGTCTTGAAAGTACGGCCGGGTCTTCTCGGGAATCAAGTCGAGATCGCGCCGGAGCAGCCCATTGATAACGTCCCGCATCGGGGTGATCCGCCGACGCATATCGAGAAGGCGGCGCTTTTGGCGGAGCAGATCGTTGACGCGACCCTTTTCGCCGGCGATGATGCTGTCGGCGATGCTATCGACCTCGTCTTCAATACCATCGAGGACGGGCAAGTAGCCGTCTACGATGTCGTCGATCAGGACATGCAGGATGTCCGCCGTGGTACGCCCATTCCGGATTGGATGCTTGGACCAGCGCTGCATCCAGGCGTCGAGGATCGGGCATTCCTTCTCGGCAACCGAGATTAAGTAGTTCTGGCGGAGGAAGAAGCCGATCTCGACATAATCCACGCCGTCTTGCTGCACATGCGAGATGGCCGGGACGACAAGGAAGAGGTAGTCGTCGTACTCGGAAAGGGCGGGCCGTTCGTTGGGGCTGAGGGCATCTTCGACGGCTAACTCATGAAAGCCAAATTCACGTTCGAGGAGGTCTGCGGCAGCGGCGTGGTCGGCAACGTGGAGGTGCAACCAGACTGCATGGTCGGACTTCTTCGTGATCTCAACGGCTTCTTTCGGCGTGAGGTCTCGGTGGCCCAAGCTGCCGTCCACGCAAATTGCAACAAGACCCGAGTCCACATCCCTTAGACGTAATATTGTCCGCTGCCGCCTCGGGTTCCTTGTGAACGAATGGAGTTACTCCTATGCCGATACGCCCGACCCGAGGTGAAGCACAAGTTTCGGCAAAGGTTTAGGATCGACATTCTAAATCCTGGGCCGGCTACTAGCCCGTTGGGATCTCCCGCGCAGGAATCCAGCAAATCCCAAGGACAGGGCAGCAAGGCTCGCCGGTTCCGGCACGGGGGAGCTGAAGCGGAAATCGTCGAAATCGACCGTGGTGTTGGTCACAGGGCCTGTGGCAGGCATTCGATTGCCTCCAAATACCGGAATCTGAACGCTGGTGACGGTGGCACCGTTGGCATAAGTGTGCGTGATGGCGACATTGCCGTCAAAAGTGACGGTCGCGAGACCGGAGTTCGCACCCTGAGTCCAATCGAGCCGCAATGTGTGATAAGCGTTAAGCAGCTGGGAGGTCGACTGGGTCTGATTGGTGTCCGTCGCGCCGAGTGGGCCGGCGAGAAAAAGACCGTCGATGGCGTTGCCTTTCACGAAGCCGCACTCGATAACGGAGTTTCCATTGACGCCCACTGCGATGAGGGCGCTATATGAGGCGCCGGTGGACCACCCGGCCAGCCAGTCGCTTGCAAGTTTGATCTTCGCTTCGACGAAGAAAGAGCCGGGAGAGCCGGTGTCTGCTCGCTCGGCAAAGCTCGACTGGGTGCCGTTGGGATAGGTCACGGTCGCAGCGTTCGAACCGCCGACGCCTCTGCCGGCCGTGACGACGACAGAGTTGGGGGCACCAGCGACCCACCCATCCTGGCCGTCGAGCGTCCCGACCGTGAAGGTAGGCGACTCGAATCCGTTGCTATCATAGCCAGCGTTAGCGACAGCGGCCAAAGATCCGATGACGACAAAAAGCACAATCCTAGAAAAACGTAAGACCATCTCCAAAACTCCTAATTCTGAAATCAAGGCAACAGGCCAATTATATGGCAGCTTCCGATTCATTGCCTCGCCGACTGATCAGAGTTATGCCTCAGGCAGCAAAACTCGCACTAATCTCCCATCGGTGCGGGCTCCAAATTGGTGGAGGCACTATCATAAGGGACATGAGCCGCGTCACCTTGGAATGCCTCGAGGTCTCTCTGCTGGAAGACGGCTGTCTCCGCATCCGGCATCCCCGCCGATGGGAAGGCGGGGTGGAGTTCAAATGCGAACTTGTGTGCGAACGGTCGGCCGCCAGATGGCTGGTCGAGCACCTTCTTAAGGCCGCCGAAGACACCCAGACGGAAATCCAAGCGGACCTGGGACCTGATCACATCAAGATCAGTCCCTCGTCGATTCGCTCCGGGGGGTGACGGTTAGCCTTGTATAATCTGCCGCGTGCAGAGCCTCCGTTTTCAGCCACTCGTCGCGGTTCTCGTTCTTCTTTGCCTCGATAGCTGCGACAACCCACCTCCACGCATCGGCCAGACAGGCCTGGGCAACGCCGCTTCGGGCGGACCGGCCGGCCCGGCGGGAGGATCATCGGCTCGGTCGGGGTATGCGACCGGAACGGCCGTCTTCGAGGACGGAACCCCGATTCCGCAGTTCAAGGTCCGAGTGGCGGGACTTCTCAATATCGTGGACGGCGTGGGCGAGAACGGCCAGTTCAGTTTCCCCTTAAAGACCCAAGACGCGCTCATCTGCACCTGTACGGCCAAGACGACGCTCGATTATCACGGCAAGAAATATACATTGCCCCTCTGGCCTAAGGACAATCTGGCCGACGACGGACGTTCGAACGGATTCCGCCAGGAGACCGATAAGGGAATCACTCGGGACCTCGTGCTCAAGATGTCGGGTCCAATGAGCCCCTATGATGAGAAATCCGCTCCGGAGTCGGATCGAACGAGCGACCGCACTGCGCGCTATGGCGGTTCAATCACGCTCGACTGGAGTCAAGGCAGCACGGCGGAAGACTTTAACGGCGGCCTCAAGACGGGACTGAGCCACCGCTATCCCGCGGGATCGATAATCACTCTGACGCTTGATCCGACCGACAAAAGGGTCGATGACTTGCCAGGAACTAAGATCGAGCGGACCATGGACGCGAGCATCTCCACCGGTATCAACGAATTTGGCATTCCTCTCTGCGCCTACAACGCAACGGCCACCCTGAAGGAACCAAACGGCACCGTTCATCCGCTGCGTATCTCCTTGACGGCCACTGCCATCACCGACTTCACCCCCTCCGTCGCACTCGAATGTGAGCCTTGGGGAGACGAGGGCGAGTATCTTAAGGCAGCGCGACTTTACTTCATCGATGGGCAGTAGCCGCTTGAATTTGACCTGCTACGCCGGGAGTCTAGAAGGTTGGGAACATCTCTCGCGCCATAAGACGATTGTTCGGTCCCGGTCTTTCAAACTAGTTGCGGCTCGCGATTGATCGAGAGAATCGAGGCTTGTTGCGCAACCCGCCCGGCGATGTCTCGGAAGGATTGAGCCTGGGGCAGGCCGGCGTAGGCGATCACGCTCGGGACGCCTTCATCTCCCGCCTTGCTGATGGAGGGGTCGAGGGGGATCGCTCCGAGATAGGGAACTTCGAGGTCGGTGGCGAGTTGCTCGCCACTGATACCGAAGAAGATCCGGGTCTCGATTCCGGTGTCGGGATCGGTGTAAGCCCCCATGTTTTCGACCACGCCCATGATCTCCGCGTTGAGTCGGCGGAAGAGCTGGACGGATTTGCCGGCGATGTTGGCGGCAACGTTGTGGGGGGTCGTGACGATCACGACGCCCGTCAATGGGACCAACTGGGCAAGAGACATCGGCGC
>JBBSFL010000200.1:0-6013 GCA_038238735.1 Fimbriimonadales bacterium
CGACAGGCTCTGCTGCACGATACCGATGATCATGCCGCCGAGGACATTGATGAAAACCACCAGCAGGCCGGCGATGGCGTCGCCGCGGACGAATTTCGAGGCGCCGTCCATGGCGCCGAAGAATCCGGATTCGTCCTCGAGGGTCTTGCGCCGCAGCCGCGCCTGCTTCTCGTCGATGAGGCCGGCCGAGAGGTCGGCGTCGATCGCCATCTGCTTGCCTGGCATGGCGTCCAAGTGGAAGCGCGCCGCGACCTCGGCGATGCGGCCGGAGCCCTTGGTGATGACGACGAAATTCACGATCACCAGGATCGTGAATACGATGATGCCGATGACGAAATTGCCGCCCATCACGAAGTTGCCGAAGGTCTGGATGACCGAACCGCCGTCGCCTGTGCCCAAGATTAACTTGGTCGCCGCGATGCTCAGGGCCAAGCGGAACAGGGTCGTGATAAGCAGCAGTGAAGGAAAAACACTGAACTGCAAGGGGTCGGTGACGTTAACCGCTGTTAGGAGGATAATCACCGACATCGCAATCGCGACCACCAGGCCTGCATCGAGCATCCAGTGCGGCAAAGGCATGACGAGCATGCCCACGATCGTGAGGAGGCCGAGGCCGACCAAAAGGTCCGTATGGCGAAGCAGCTTAGTGAGTGCGTTCATTCAAAACAGGCAGGCATACCTGGCCCGTATTGGAAGTATTGGCATCCGCGGTGCTTGGGTGTAGGTCGAGAGGAAACTCTTTGAATCTGGATACGTTATTCTTTTAAGGGACTCGGATTTCCTTAACCTGCGCAACGACCTAAAAAGATGGAACTGTTGGCTCCGGTGGACAAGCTTTTGCAGCGCGGCTGCTGGCAAGAGGCACTCGACGAGACGGCGCGACTTTTGGCGAAGTATCCCGCGAACCCGCGCCTTAATGCCTATATGGGTCTCTGCTACTTCCGACTCGGACGCTACGATGAAGCGCTCCCCCCGCTCCAGCGAGCCACCGCCCTCGATCCAACCGACGTCGATGCCGGAATCAAACTCGCCCAAACCTACGATCGTCTGAAGCGATATCATGAGTGCGCCGTCGTGGCCGCAGAGTTCCTGAAGCGAAGACCTTACGACCACACCCTGCAAGGACTGCTCGAGGCCCACGAAAGGGATTTGTGCCTGGATAGAGACGGTTGGGAGAAAAGTCAGTGGATGCCGGCGAAGCTGCAAAAGATGAGTAACCGCTAAATGTCTGTCTTGGCCTTTTGAAAATCTGCTTTCAAGTGATACTTTAAGAGTAAGGAATGCAACCCACTTCCCTGGCCGAGGCGCTCAAGGCGGTCGTAAACGACCAGGGCGTCCGTGTGCTTCGCGATGTCACGCGCCTGCGTGTGGTGTTGCAGGCGCGCATCGGCAGATCCCAAGACGAGGCGATCGACCAGCTTGTCGAAGTGCTGCGAACGCCGGCGGGCCAACAAATGGTCGGAACGGGAGTCGCTGGAGGCTTGGACGCGGCGGCTTGGGGAGCGAAGATTACCGAGAATTCGCCGGTGCCGCTCGAGGCTGCGACGGAAGTGGCGGCCATGCTTTTGGATGTCCTGGCCAGCTCCGAACGCGTTGAGCTTCCGGGCGGAATTATGATCCTGCAGGGCGAGGGAGAATCGGCCGCTGGGGGAATCGCTCCGATCCGCTTGCCAGACACCGTCGCCGTCGTCCAAATCGCATATAACGTCGACGGTTCGCTTTGGGCGGAGGGCGATTCCGCCATGGGCCTGACCCTTATGTCCTCAAAAGGCCGGGTCTGGAAAGTCGACGTCACTTCCTCCAACCACAAAGCCCTTTCTCTTCAGCGAATCCGGCGCATCGCTTTCGATCCCTCGAGCCAGACCATCGTTCTGGCTCTTTCCGACCGCCTGGCCGCTTTCGACGTCGCGTCCGGCGGAGAAGTGTGGTCGTTCTCACCGCCCAATCTCTTTAGCTTCCTCGTCCAGGGCCCAAGCGACGCGGTGTTCTTGAACGGTGCTCAACTTCTCGTGCCCTTCGACGAGGGCAGCGTCAACATCTGGAATCTCGGCGGCTGGTCCGAGCGGCGCCGCCGGATGTCGATCGCCCCGCGGATGATCGCCCTACTCTCAGACGGCAGCGGATTTGTGGGCAGCGACGGCTCCCAGACCTACGTATGGGACCTTCCCAACCTAGCACGCCGTTACCGGCTGACCTACGAGCGTGTCTACGCGGTCGCCGCTCTCGCCCAAAAACCGATAGTGGCAGCGCGGACGCTCGACCAGGTCCATATCTTCGAAGCCCCGACCAGGAAGACTCTCGTCACCGTCGACGTCGACCCCGGCCTCCCCCTGCTCGCCGCCTCGCCCACGGGGGACTTCTTCGCCATCGGAGCAGAATACGGTGCAAGCATCATCGACACCGCAGGGCAGACGCTATGTACGCTCGACACCGCGAGCGGAGCAAGACTAACCGCACTCGCGTTCGACCCAACTGGCCATACGCTCGCGATGGGTGGCATAGACGGCGAAGTGACCTTCGCCCCAATTGGCCCTCCCCTGCCAACCAAGGCCCTCTAAAGAGCCTGGACAGATCGGAATCCACATTCGCCATCCACCATCCAAGACCCCAATCGGGTATCTTCGGAGTCCGCGCGCGCTCGTAGCTCAGTGGATAGAGCATCAGCTTGCGGAGCTGAGGGTCGAAGGTTCGAGTCCTTTCGAGCGCGCCAATTCTACAACCGGCGCGATAGAGTCAAACCGACCGTATAACCCGCCGCGCGGTGCCGGATGTCCAACGGAAAACTGTAGATAAAGCCCGCGTTAATCCCCAGCGACCAAGTGCCCTGTCGCCATAGACTCCCCGCCAGACCCGTTTCCTGTTGGTAGGTGTGGAAGAGGTCGTGCTTGGTCTTGGTGTAAACGGCGGGCTGGAAGGAATCCTTCTTAGCTCCAAACCGGTACCGCAACGTGACCCCCAACGTGTACCCGGTGACGTTGGAGCTGCGGAATGGAAGTCGCTCCAGAAAAGCCAGATTCGACTCCAGCGACAGATTTCCAAATCGCTTCCAAACCGCACTCACGCCCGTCTCGGACTGCCACACGCCAAACGTATTGCTCTTCACCTTCTCGTAAACACTAAAAACCGGCGGTGCCGCAAAAGCCGGAACAGCCACAATGGCGAGCAACCCAATGTTAAGAAAGCGCACGGTCGCAAGTATAGCGGGTGTGGAATGCAAAGCAACCCCTAAGCCTCCACTTGCCGGATGTTTGTGCCGGGACGGGGAGGTGCCCCGAAGGGGCGGAGGAGGCTTGTTCGAACGCGAAAACGGGCGAGTGAAACTCGCCCGTACCAAACCAAAAACTAGGCCTGCTTGATTTCGATGTCGACGCCGCTCGGCAAGTCGAGGCGCATCAGCGCGTCGATCGTCTTGTTTGTGGGCTCCAGGATGTCGATGAGGCGGTTGTGGGTGCGCAACTCGAAATGCTCCATCGACTCCTTGTCGATGTGCGGACCGCGGATAACCGTAAATCGGCGAAGGTTCGTCGGAAGAGGAATGGGGCCGGAGACCCGGGCGCCCGTGCGGCGGGCGGTATCGGTGATCTTCTCAGCCGACTGGTCGATGATGCGGTGATCGTACGCGCGAAGACGGATTCTAACTTTCATAATTTGCCTTGGATAGGTGAAGGGCGAAGCGCCACCTCACGATTTGCCCGCCGCGAAAACAGCCGGCTCGGCAAAGAGCCCGGCCCAACCTCTCGGCGGAACCGACATTGTACCTCCTCCAGCCGCTATGCTTAGGCCATGGCCCACGCCCTCCTCGTCAAGCCCGGTTCCAAAGTTCATCTCGCCGACATCGACCCTTCGGATCACGATGGCCTGGCGAAGGAAAACGCGGAATCCCAAACCGCAAAGCTTGGCCTCCGGATGAATGAGTTGCAGGACCTCATGTTCGCCGCTGGACAGACGAGTTTGCTGGTGATCTTTCAAGGTCGAGACACGAGCGGTAAGGATGGGGCGATCAACAAGTTCCTCTCCTTCGTCAACGTCCAGTCGGCCCGGGTGGCCGGTTTCAAAGTGCCTACCGACAAGGAGCGAGCCCACGATTTCCTTTGGCGCATTCACGCCGAGACGCCCGCCAAGGGCGGAATCACCGTGTTCAACCGGTCCCACTACGAGGACGTGATCGTCGTACGAGTCCACGACCTCGTGCCGAAGAAGGTGTGGAAGGCGCGCTTCGACCATATCAATAACTTCGAGCGGCTGCTCGTCGATTCGGACACGATCGTCCTGAAGTTCTATCTCCACATCTCGAAGGAGGAGCAGGAGCAACGCCTTATGGACCGCGAGCACGACCCCACCAAGTCGTGGAAGCTCAGCATCGGGGACTGGAAGGAGCGCGAGTTGTGGGACGACTACACGAAGGCGTACGAATCAGCCCTTGAGAAGTGCTCGACCGACTACGCGCCGTGGCGGATCGTGCCCGCGAACCATAAGTGGTTCCGCGACTTGTGTGTAGCGCAGACGGTCGTCGACGCGCTGGAGCCGTATGAAAAAGGCTGGCGAGAGCATCTCGCCGAACTTGGAGCCGAGCAGAAGCGCCTTCTGGCCGACTACCGCGCGGCGAACGGCCCGAAGGTCGAGGCTCCGCGAGACTAGCTCGCGATATCGCGCCGGAAGAATGCGCCTTCGAACTTCACTTGCTCCGCGCCTTGATAGGCGTTCTTCCGGGCTTCGTCTTGAGTTGCCCCGGCCGCAGATACCGCGCAGACACGGCCTCCGGCAGTGACAAGTTTCCCATCCGCGACAGACGTGCCGGAATGAAAGACCTCCACCCCACCAGGCATCGGGCCAAGCTCGATCTGCTTACCCTTTGCGTAGGTGCCGGGATAGCCGCCACTCGCGACCACCACCGTGACGGCGGCGTCATCGAGCACCTCGATAGAAGGGATCTCCGCTCCATTCGCGCACGCACCTAGCGCCACCGCGAAGCCGTTGCCCAGTCGGCGGACCACGCTCTGCGTCTCAGGGTCGCCGAAGCGGACGTTGTATTCGAGGCAGTAGGCGACTCCTTCCTCGACCATCATGCCGGAGAATAGCACTCCCCGGTAATCGATGCCCCTCGACCTCATTGCGTCCAGGATAGGCTTCACCGTGCTTGCTTCCACCCTGGCTACCATGCCTGCGTCGACAGTGCCGACCGGCGAATACGAGCCCATCCCTCCCGTGTTCGGTCCTCGATCCCCATCAAGCGCACGCTTGTAATCCTGAGCCACGGGCAAGCTCCGGAAGTCTGTGCCGGAGCACAGAGTCAGGAGCGAGAATTCGTAGCCGATCAGCCGCTCTTCGATCACGATCTCCGCGCCCGCGTCGCCAAATTCCCGGTCGACGAGCATTGCATCGATCGCCTCCGCGACCTCCTCCGGCTCGGAGCAAACCATCACCCCCTTGCCGAGTGCATTGCCGCTCGCCTTCACCACCACGCCTTTGCCTTGCATGAGCAGGGAGCCCGCAAACGCCTTTGCCGATAGGGGATCGAAGAACGTCTCGAAACGGGGCGTGGGAACACCGGCTTCTACCATTAACGCTTTGCTATAAGCTTTGCTCGCCTCCAACTGCGCCCCGTCTGCCCCCGGCCCAAGGGTGGCGATGCCTGCGCCGCGGAGTTTATCTGCCAGGCCTGCGACGAGAGGGTTCTCCGGCCCGACCAGGACGAGATCGACCTCGCGAGCGAGGGCAAGCGCAGTCAGCCCGTTGTGGTCGGTCGCAGCGACTGGAACGCATTCGCCCACAAGAGCGATCCCCGGATTCCCTGGAGCACAAATGACCTCCGCCTCTTGAGCCAACTTCCAAGCCAGGGCATGTTCCCTACCCCCACTGCCAACGATCAGAATTCGCATTTATTTGCCGTGGTACAGGTTCCGGTAGCGCGCATAGGCGGGTTGGAAGCCTAGCATCACCTTGCCGGTGGGGCCGTTGCGGTGCTTTGCGATGATGATCTCGGCCTCCTCGACGTTATCGGGACTGTAGTCGA
>JBBSFL010000201.1:0-5866 GCA_038238735.1 Fimbriimonadales bacterium
CCGCCCCGTGCCCTCTCCCATAACCGTATCATCAAATAAAACCTGCACGACGAACCTTCGCTCATGCGCGACGCCCGTCTCCCCGATTATACGATACTGAGGGGTCTTTCGCCAAGTGGCCTGGGCCACTTCCTGTAATTTCGACTTGTTATCGTAAGGGTTTACGTCCCCTCCTGAAACCTGCATCAGATAGTCATGGAGCTGCTCTAGAATGAACCATCGCGCTACTTCAAGTCCACTCTCAAGGTAAACCGCCCCGATTACCGCCTCGAACACGTCGGCGAGTATAGATGGCCGGTTTCTGCCGCCCGTGAATTCCTCACTAGCGCTCAAGATTAAGTGGTGTTGCAAACCTAGTTTTAATGCGGTTTCCGCTAGGGGCTGTTCTTGTACTACAGAACTCTTTGCCTTACTGAGCATGCCCTGGTCCCACTCAGTGTGGTGCTCGTAAAGATACTGGGCTATAACTAAGCCCAACACCGAGTCTCCAAAAAACTCCATTCGCTCATAAGAGTCAGGAATGGGGTTTAGCGTATTGGAACGATGGGTCATCGCGAGCTTGAAGAGCTCCTCGCTCTTCAAGGGTATCGGGCGCGGGATCATGATTTGCGGTGCAAAACCTCCGCTATTCTTTCAACTCCCTTGCAGATATCTTTTTGGCTAGCGGCATAAGATAGGCGAAGATGACCGGGTCCGCCGAACACTGAACCAGGAATTGTAGCTACTCCTGTCTGTTCAAGCAATCTCTCTGCAAAAGCAGTATCCGTTTCGCCGCGGAGACAATCGACAATTTCGGGAAATACGTAGAATGCTCCCTTGGGCGAATCCGCTTTCACTCCGGAAATATCGTTGAGCAAGCCGACGACGAGGTCCCGTCGCGATTTGAACTCTGCTTTCATGTGGGTTAGCGTCTCGACTGGCAGATCAAAGGCGGCAACAGCCGCGCGCTGAGCAATCGAATTCGCGTTGCTCGTCACCTGATCTTGGAAACTCGACATAAGCTTGGCAACTGTCAAGGGCGCGAACGCATAGCCGATGCGCCAGCCTGTCATCGCGTAGGACTTGGAGCATCCGCCGATCAGGATCGTCCGATCGAGGATCGCCCCACCGAGGGACGTGACGCTGTGGTGGGGCCCATCGTACACCAAATGCTCGTAGATCTCGTCCGACACGATCCAAAGATCGTTGGCGAGGGCGATCTCGCCAATCTCGCTCAAAACCTCGGCCGGGTACGCCGCGCCCGTGGGATTGGACGGGGAATTCAAAACGATCAGGCGAGTGTTTGACGTAATCGCAGCGCGGAGATCGTCCATATCGGGCACGAATCCATTCTCGGCTCTCGTCGGTACCACGACCGGGCGGCCGCCGGCAAGCTCGATCTGATCGGCGTAGGTCATCCAGTAGGGAGAGAAGAGGATCGCCTCATCTCCGGGTTGAAGAACCATCATCATCGAGTTGTAGAGGCTATGCTTCGCGCCGCAACTCACAACAATCTGTTCTGGCGAGGCTTCAAGCCCGTTCTCACGCTGCAGCTTCCGAGAGATCGCTTCCCGCAGCTCTTTGATCCCAGCGGTCGCCGTGTACTTCGTGTACCCTGCTTTCAGCGCGGCGATGGCCGCTTCGCAGACTGGTTCGGGTGTCGGAAAGTCGGGCTCGCCCGCAGCCAAAGAAATGACATCCTGCCCGGCCGCCCGCATCGCCTGCGCCCGCGCCGTGATTCCGAGGGTAGGCGAGGGCTTGAGCAGAGCGGTACGGTTCGACAAGCGGGGAGTCTGCACTGGTTCGAAGTATACAACGGGGTCATAATCCGTCCGTGGCCGTCCCGCCGTCTCCCTCACGCGTCGCGCGACGTCCGGGCATCCTCCTCTGGCTGATCCTCGCAACCGTCCTGGTTTTCCTCTTGTACGTAGGGTGGAGCACCACCTTCGTCTCCCCGCTCGACATCATCCGAGAGCTGTTTGCGGGCAACACCGGGGCGAATTCGTCGAATGTTATCGTGTGGGAGCTTCGCCTACCGCGCGCACTCGGGACCGTGTGCGTGGGGGGTCTTCTGGCGACGGTCGGATGCGCCTTTCAGGGCTTGCTGCGCAATCCGCTCGCCGATCCGTTCGTCGTTGGAGTCTCATCGGGAGCGGCTCTCGGCGGGGTTGCGGCCGTGCTCGGCGGATTCGCGAGCGCGCTGGGCGGTCTCGCAATGCCGCTATGCGGTTTCGTGGGAGGGTTGCTCGCTCTGGCGTTGGTTCTCGGCTTCTCGACGACGCGAAACGGGCTCGATGTGCGAACCCTGCTGCTCGCGGGCGTGGTTACGGGATCCATGCTCAGCGCACTCCTAAGTCTCTGCTTGCTCTGGTCGGGTCATGACTCGAACGAGTTGCTCAAGTTCCTGCTCGGCGACACCTCGAATCTCCTTTGGAATAAGGTTCTCATCCTCGCCGTCGTGCTTCTGGTGGGATTCGTCGTTCTCTTCCGTCAGAGCCGCGCTCTGAATGCCTTTGCGATCGGCGAGCAAACCGCCCTGCGTCTTGGCATCGAAACGAAGTATCTGAAGGCGATTGTTCTGGTGGTGGGCGCTGCGATGACGAGTGCGGCCGTTTCAATGGTCGGGATCGTAGGCTTTGTGGGCCTCGTCGCTCCTCATATGGCGCGGAGGCTTGCGGGGACTGATTGGCGCAAATCGATGCCCGCCTCTTTGGTGCTGGGAATGCTGTTGTTGCTCGCGTCGGACTTAATCGCGCAACGGCTAATGGATTCCCGGGATTTGCCGTTGGGTGTGGTGACGGCGATCCTGGGTTCGCCGTTCCTACTCGTGATGCTGCGCAAAGCCTAGCGGCGCGCTGCGACTAGGGTGTGCAGCCAGTACGGCTTGCCCAGATAGTCGGTTGTGACTTGGCCGTGCCCGGAGCTGGCGTTGATGAACCAGCCGTTGCCGAGATAGATTCCGGTGTGGCCAATCATGTTGCGCTTGGAAGACCAGAAGTAAAGCCGATCGCCGGCCTGCAAGTCCTCGAGGCGCTTGATCGGTAAACCGACCTTGCCCTGCTCCGCCGCAGTCCGCGGAAGGCTGATGCCTATCGTGCCGAACATCTTCTTCACGAAGCCGGAACAGTCGATGCCGTTGTAAACATCGTTGCCTCCCCACTTATAGGGCGTGCCTTGAAACTGCATCGAGTAGCGAGCGACATCCGCACCGGAGCGCGAACCTAGCGTAGTCCTGCCGTTTCGCGTGGTGGGTGCCTTCTCCGTCACTTGATAGGGAAGCTCGGTCACCTTCTGCGCGGAGACGTAGCCGTCGGCCCCGTTTTGTAGCATCACCTTGTACCAGCCTTCGCCGTTGTAGGGCTTCAGAACCAGATACTCGTATGGCTTGGCGCGATAGTAGATGCGCGAACGACTCGTTGGCGAGGCGTAAATGCGAGTGGAAGCGGTTGTCTGTCCCAGCCTTCCAAGCACGATTTTTGCTTGAGCAAAGGCGGAAACGGTGGAGAATACAGCCGCAGCGGCGACCAGGAGTCGGAATATCTTCATAACTGTCTGGGTAAGCCCTACCACATATTATGGCAACTTCCCGCTAGTCTGGAGACGGGGAAGCGAAACTCTGAAGTTCTGTCAGGCTCAAATTGAATTACGCCAGATTCCATGCGATAAGTGCCGGTACATGAACATTTGGCCCTATTTTGGCTGGCCTACAGGAGGCCGTCTTGCAAGGATTTGAAGCCGGCGGTGGACATACCGGGCTCGAGCGAGGCGAGAGTCTTGGCGATCCGCTTTGGCCCGGCGCCCTCGTCCACGCGGGTCCGGATTTCCTCCAAGCACGCCCCCGCCGATTGCCCTTCTCGAAGAATTAGGGCCAGGAAGGGACTGTGCCCCCAACCGGCTTGAACGACGATGGCCCACTTGTCCAGCAGAGCGAACAGACACTGCTCGCCGTCGACGGTCACCACGATCGCCTCCCCCGGCCAATGGGCTCCCAGTTCGGAGGAACCAAACTTTGCGTCCGCAGGGCCCGCCCCGGTTTCCGATCTCAAGCGCATCTGAACACCGCGATCCTTAGCGCGAGTCACCGACATCTCGAGGGCGCTCAACAAAGTCGACGTGGCGCTGACGAGGAGTTCGTTCTTGGCTTCGTCGATAAGGACCCGCGACTGCTGAAGCACGGCGTCTCGCGTTTTCAGAGTGAAAATCCGTTCTGATTCCCGACGGCTGCCGAGGGAAGCGAGCGCACTGTGCGCATCCGCCCGCTTGCCCTCGAATTCTCGTGCAAGCCGGCCAAGCAAGTCCTCTACGGGAATGGGCTGACACTTTCGCGATTTCTCATCATCGACGACGATGGCACCCTTGGCTTCCAGCGTTTGGATCGCCTTATAGGTGTTCGCGACCGGCTTGCCGATCGCCTGAGCGATGCGATAACCGGTCGCGGGCGACTCGCTCAGGAGAAATGCGTATATCTCGGACTCCAAACCTGTGAAGCCAAGCGAAGCGAGCGCTTCAGAAGCGGAAACTGCCATGCCTTTATTATTAGCACGTGCAGCTATTTAGGATAGGTTTTCTATGGAATCCACACGGACTATCATCACGGTCGTGTTGTCGCTTCCACCGCCTTGCAACGCCGCTCCGACAAGATTCCAAGCCGCTTGCGAAGGTCCGAACTCGGACAGAAGGCGCTCCATCTGCTCGTTCGACACATGATTGGTCAAGCCGTCCGAGCACAGTAGGAAGGTGTCGCCGAGTTGCAAGTCGTGCCGCTCGATGTCGGGATGGAGATCGCCGTCCGTGCCCACAGCTCGGGTGAGGACGTGACGGTAAGGGTGCGTCTCCGCTTCGGAGCGCGTAATGGTGCCTGCCTTGATCTGCTCATCGACCCAGGTGTGATCCTCGGTCAGCGGCTTGAGGACGTTATCTCGAAGCCGGTAGACCCTTGAGTCCCCAACCTGAACGACGTACGCGCTGCCCTGTAACAGAACCACGCTGCTCAGCGTGGTGCCCATTCCTCGACGGGCCGGAATCGCGCGCCCGACATCCAAGACGAATCGGTTCGCCGCGCTGACGCCGGCTTCCATGGCGACGGTTGGATCCTGGCTCGGATGGTGCAGATAGACGTCGATGAAGGTTTTTGCCGCCAATTCGCTCGCGATCTGCCCAGCAGCATGCCCGCCCATCCCATCGCATACCAGAAATATCTGCCCTCGCGAAGCCAATGTGCGGTCGTCTTCCGGAATGAAATACTCGAACTTGTCTTCGTTGTTCTCGCGAACGCGGCCGAGGTCGGTCTTGCAGGCGACGGTGACGTGAACGCGGGCTTGAAGTGCCTGCGCTGGAGCCAGCTCCTCGCTCGCATATTCGGCGGTGATCTCTTCCATGGCGACGCTTCCAGCATACTGCCCTTGGGGCCATGATCGATCCTCTCCCTTTGTGGTCAAGACTCGACCCTCGACCGGAATCCGAAGCGGAAGCAAGACCATTGCTTGAGTCGGTGAATATTCCGATGAGCGAGCTCCGGAATCGCGTGTTCGAGCTGCCGCGAAAGGGCTCCCCGCTCGTGGTGGTCGCCGAGCCGCAATTGGCTCAAGCCTGTCAATCGCTGCTTTTGGAGTTAGGCTTTGCTTCATCGACCGAGACTAGCAGTTCCAACGGAGCGCCCACGCCTGAACCTTGCATGCCAGGGCTCGGCCTTCTGCTCCTCATTCGAAGACGCCGCTCGCGCTGATCCTGCTGCCAAGTTCCAGCGCTACGGTCCCTCACGGCGGTGCGACGCTTCGCCACAGGCGTGGCGCTCTTCGCCACAGGCGTGGCGCTCTTCGCCACAGGCGTGGCGCTCTTCGCCACAGGCTTGGCACGCTTCGCCACAGGCGTGGCGCTCTTCGCCACA
>JBBSFL010000202.1:0-5856 GCA_038238735.1 Fimbriimonadales bacterium
CTGGGCGTTTTGGAAGGTGTCGTTGCCTCCGCCTCCATCGCCCGTGCCCAGGTACATCATTCCGTCCGCTCCAAACGCTACGGTGCCACCGTTGTGGTTGGAGGCACCGCTGTGGGCGATGCTGATGATGCCGAAGCGGCTCGCCGCGTTAAAGGTTCGGGCGCCGCTGGAGGTTCGATCCCACCGGGCTACGTGAATGGCACCGGCCGTGTCGTTGTAATACAGAAAAGCCTGGTTGGCGTTGTTGGGATTAAAGGCCATGCCAAGGAGGCCGCGCTCGCTGTCGGTGGCGATAATGCCACTAATGTCGAGGGAATTCGGACCTTGCAGCACGCCGTTGACGACTTGCCGAATCTGTCCGCCCTTCTGGAGCACATACAGGGTGTCCGCATTCAAAGGATCTTGAATGGACATGACCGGCGTGGACAAGCCGCTGGCATAGACAGTCCCCTTCAAAGGAAGCTGTGCTACCGCACACGCGCCGACGAGAACTAAAGCCGAAACAGAACCGAGACGCAGCATTCGAATCCTCCCTTAAACCCAGCAAACAATACAGATAGCTCTATGATTCTCCAGAATTCGGCAAGTTCGCCACATTTATTACCGGGTTTCACAAAGTCTCGATCCAACGTAATCTAACTGGATGAACGAGTTAAAGGTCGCTGTTCTTGGGATTGGCCATCCGCGCTATGGCGTTTCGGTCTTGGCTTCGCTGGCCACGTACTTCGGCGAGCGGCCCTTGGATATCCGGCTGTACGACAGCGACCCGGAGTTTCTCGATCTTTTCGAGCGGTTTGGGCGCTTGCTTTTTCGCACGGCTCGAAATCCGCAGCCATTGGTCGCGGCGAACGATCCGGTGGAGGCTCTTGCGGATGCCGACCGGGTCATCCTTTCGATGAGCCTTCGGTCGAGCGCTCTCTTTACAAAGGATCGCGAGAATGCCGTTCAGGGGACGGTCGATACGCTTCTGCGCGGTGTTCCGAAGGAGGCTAAGGTGCTGTCTTTGCAGCCCGAGGAATTGGATTATGGGCTGGGCGTATATCGCTTCGAAAGTTGGGTGCCTGAGCCGTCGGACGAAGAACGTCAGGGTTTGTTGCACCAGATCAATCGCTACCTCTTGGGCGATGAGCCTCTCTTCGAGGTGATGAAGGCAGTCGAGCGCTCGCCTCTGAAGGATTGGCTCGACAATCCTCTTTCGACTTCATTCCAAAGCAAGACAGCCCGGTTGTAAAGGCGTTCAGTCGTGATAGGCCTACTTTCGAGTTGGCAGCCTTCGAATCCGCTCAAGGGAGAGATCAGACAGGGTCTATTCGATATCGCGGCTCGCTTCTAGGATTCCGTCGGCGACGAAAATTGGGGCGCTGAAGCGTACGGCCATAGCGATGGCGTCGGAGGGGCGGCAGTCTACTTCGAACTCTTCGCTCGGGGTTTTTAGGTAAAGCTTCGCGTAATAGATCTCGTTCCAGAGGTCGTCGATCACCATCCGGTCGACCGTCACGTCGAGCCGGTCGAGGATATTTCGGAGCAAGTCGTGGGTCATCGGGCGGTCGGGGTGGACGCCTTCCAGGGAGGTGTTGATGGCGTGGGCCTCGAAGCCACCGATCATGATGGGCAGCTTGCGGTCGCCGTCGGTGACCATCACGAAGCGGGTCGTTCCGGTGGGGGTATCGCCCTGATAGATGCCCTCGATCTGGACTTCGATTAGCTCGCCCATGTTGCCCGGCTCGTGATCGGTCTCGTCGTCGTACGGGAAAAACGATGGCGGCTCGTCGAGGTTATCCGGACCGTCCGGGTCTGGCATTTCTTCGGGCATGGATTGACTTTACCTGTGGGCCGTAGGGGTGTGAGGCGGTTGGGTGGTCAGGGGATGAGGGGGGTTAGGAGGTGAAAACGGGCCGACGGTGGTCAGTTGCTTGCAGTTACCAGCAGTGCGGAGAGTGTTACGGTTCGATTCTTTGCGATCCTATCCGTGAGCAGGCTGATTAGCTTGGCGGGGGCTTCGGGATCTCTTTCTGCAATCTGAGAGGCGATTGGATTGCCGAGGATGCAGCCTTTCGCCACGGAGAGTGGATCGTCTACTCGCACTTGCTTCTCGATCCTTTCGACGGTGACTTTCTTGAAGCTGGCCTCGAAGAGGTCACGCGTCTCGTCGGGGTCGGACATAGAGAAGGGGACCTCGAGAAACTGGGGCGGGTCGATCGGAAAGTATTCGAGGAGCAACTTATGGTTTTCGGCTATGAGGGGGAGACGCTCCATGCGGTCCCAAACGAAGACGAGCGCCCTGCCGTCTGGCTTCAGAACCCGGCGGAATTCGCGGACGGCAAGCGGTCTGTCGGGCACGAACATCATCCCGAACTGGCAGACGAGGGCGTCGAATTCTTCATTCTTAAAAGATAGGTCCTGTGCGTCGACCACGCGCCACTCGATCTCGCCGGGCGAGTGGGAGCGGGCGAAGGCGAGCATGCTCTCGCTGAGATCGCTGGCGACGAGGCTAACCTTCGGGGAGAGCGACTTGCGCAATTGCCGGGTAACCCGCCCGGTGCCGCAGGCGATCTCAAGGACAGCGCCCTCCTTTAGGTCTCTCAGGCGCGAGGCGACCTCGACCGCATAGGGCTCGAACATCACGGGACCGAGGCCGCTATCGTAAAACTCCGGGATCGAACCTGAGAAGGCTATGTCGCTCATGCCGTTATCTTACAATGCGCTCAGTCGTGGTGGGGATGGGCCTTAAAGAATCGGACGATGGCTTCGGTGGTGCCGGGAGGCCAAGCGTGGCCACCGTCGTGGGTGTGCCAGATGACGTCATTGCCGTTCTTGACGGGCGTGTATTGGGTGTATCCGGGCGCCCACTCCTTCTCGACGCTGCCTACTCCATTGTTAGCGATCGCGACGTCGCGGGCTCGGATGGCGGCTTGTAGGGGGATGAGCGGGTCCTTGGTGCCGTGGGTGATGAGGATCGGGGTTGGGGGCGAACCCTTGAAGGCGGGTGCCGCGAATCCGGCCACCGGCGCAGCGGCGGCGAGGGTATTCGCCCTGGTGGAAAGGAGAACGTAGGTGAAGATTGCGCCGTTCGACATACCGCAAGAGTAGACGTGCTTGGAATCAGCGTGGTAGTCGGACCTCATCTTGGCGAGCATCGCGTCGTAGAACTTCAGGTCGCGATCGTTCTGCATCTTCGGGGAGATCTGCCAGCCGGGGGCGCTTCGACCGAGCAGGCTCACTTCGAGTCCTTGCGGGTAGACGACGTTCGCCTCGGGCCATGCCTCGTGGAGCCGGTAACTAAAGGCGGCCTGCCGCGATCCTCCCCCGAAGCCGTGGAAGACGAAGACGACCGGCTCGGGCTTGTCCTGGATGGACGATCGGAAGACGATCGCCTTCCTCTCGATGCCGTCGATGGTGAAGGTGAGGTCGACCGGGCCGGCTTTGACGAGACTGGCAGCGAATAGCAGCGCGAGCATATTGTTCTAACGCTACCCGAAGGACTGTAGCGTGGTAACGGCAGGCTCCGTCGGGCCTTTCGAGCGCAGACGGCGCCGCGCCCTCCGCTATTTGAAGAAGTCGAAGTTCTGGAGACGGTCTCGTACGGCGGCAAGGAATCGGCCCGCGACGAGGCCGTCGATGATGCGGTGGTCGTATGTTAGGACGAGGTGCATGATCGAGCGGATCGCGATCATGTCGTCGACAATGACCGGCTGCTTGGTGATCGCGTAAGCGCCGAGGATGCCGCCTTGGGGAGCGTTGATCATCGGGGTACCGAAGAGGGCTCCGTAGGTTCCCGGGTTCGTGAGCGTGAATGTGCCGCCTTGGACGTCGGCGACGCCGAGTTTGCTGGCGCGGGCCTTCTTGGCGATGTCGTCGAGGGCCTTCGCGATGTCGATCAGCGTCTTCGACTCGCAGTTCTTGATGACGGGGACGATGAGGCCCTCGTCACCCTTCGCACCGAGCGCGACGGCGATGCCAATGTGGACGCCTTTGCTGACAACGAGCTGGGTGTCGTTCTGGAGCGAGGCGTTGACGGTTGGGAACTCTTGCAAGGTTTCGGCGAGGGCTTTGATGAAGAATGGCGTGTAGGTGAGCTTGACACCGTAGGTCTCCAGGAAGCTGTCGCGATTCAAGTCGCGGAATTTGACCATCGTGGTGACATCCACCTGGGTGGTGGTGGAGACCACGGGAACGGCGGCGGATCGGACCATCGCGTCGGCGATCATCTTCCGCATGCCGGAGAGGGTGGTGACTTCCTGGTCGGGACCGGCGACTACGGGTTGGGCTGGTTTGGCTTCGGGAGGTTTTGGCTTCTCAGCTGGTGCGGTGGGGGTGCCGGGGCTTCCCGCAAGGTAGGACTCTAAGTCCTTTTTGGTGACTCTTCCGCCAGGGCCGGTTCCTGCCACGGTGGCGAGTTGGGCATCGGAAATCTTGTTCTCCTTGGCGATGCTGCGGACGAGCGGGGTGAACCACTTGCGTTCGCCGTCTGCTTCGGGTGCATCGGCGGCGGCCGGAACGGCCACAGGGGTTTCAGCTTTTGGCGCGGCAGCAGTGGTGGAGGGCGCGGATGTTGTGCCGTTCGTGGCAGCTACGCCGTCCTCGATGACGCCCATCGCGCCAAAGACCTTGACCGTTTCGCCCTCGGGGACGATGATCTTGCTGAGGACGCCAGTGGCGGGGGAGGGAAGTTCGGTATTGACCTTGTCGGTCATGATTTCGACGACCGGCTCGTCTTCTTTGACGAAGTCACCCTCTTTCTTCAACCAACGGCTAACGGTTCCCTCGTGGACCCCTTCACCGATTTCCGGCATCAAAATCTCGACTGCCATGCCGTAATCTTACCGCTGGAAGCTTCGGTTCGATCCCCCGTGAAAAACATTCCGAGTTCTTGTATCTAAAGGGCGTATTCTTTGCGCACGCTGCCTATCGTCGCGGCCCTCTCCTTTGCTTTCTCGAGGTATGAACAGCCAACACGGTCCGATGTGACTGAGGGACACTGGGTTTATTCGGCGGTGATCGAACTCTTCGAGGCTGGGATTTCTTCACGGATATCCACGGTCGATTGGTGCGTTGAGGCTTTAAAATGACTTGAAGCCGAACAATCGCTTCATTGAAAAGACTCTTGGCGACCTGGTCGCCGCAGGCGTGATTCTTGAGTATCCGGAGAGACCGTGGCGCTCAACTGCCGTCAATCGATCGCACGTTAAATGGGAGCAAGCGGTAATGGTTCACGCTGACACTGACAGACTAGTCTCCAACTTGGATAACAGAGTGACAGTAAACACCCTGGCCCGGAAAAAAGATTTGACTTAAGCCATATCTATGAGAGCGGCTGAATCAAACCTGCTGGGAGCTGATCCAAGCCGGATGATCGCTAGGCTCGAGCTCTTGCGCATAAAGTTCGGGGCCTCGACCAGATTTAGAGGTTAAGGTCCTCATGCGGGCTTCGAATCGAGGCTCGAAACCCTTGCATCGGGCGCCGAAACAGCTTGCGAGATCGGCTTGGCCGATGACCGGCTAGCCCGGGGCGATGTTGCTGGTTTCCTACCTCCCTCAATTGCTCTAGTCGTTTGGCGTCTCATCACATCCCCGCCCCCGAATACCTCCGCATGCCTCGATCCAGGAGAATTTTTCCCAGGCCGAGGAAGAAGGCGATCCAGATGCATTGGAGAACGAGGCCCTGGCGGATTTCTGCGGATCCGATCTTCCGCATCACGATCTCGACGGGGAATGCGTTGGTGAGGCGGAAGTGGGACCAGCGCGCGATGTCCTGGGCCCAAGGCGGGAGGGTGCCGAGGGGGACGATGCGTCCCGAAAGGAACATCTCCGGGAAGTAATAGGCCCGGAGAACACTCATAAACTCCGTCGTCCATA